>CAYZUN010000014.1:0-33281 GCA_964481625.1 uncultured Sulfurimonas sp. | reverse complement strand
CATTGTGAGCGTTAGTGCTCTTTTATTTGCTGCATACACAAGAGATGCCGCAAGCAACACGGTTTATGACGATGCCACGAACCTAATATGGCAAGATGAGCCATATACTGTAGAAGAAGCAAGTGCTTATATTGATGGCAGTGAGCATGGTAAAGTACTTCAATGGGCTAATGCCATAGACTACTGTGAAGCGTTAGATTTCGCAGGTCAGAGTGACTGGCGACTGCCTAACTTTAATGAACTCTATATGATAACAGATGATAGCACCTATGGCCCTGCGATGCACATGAGTATTTCAAATGGTTTTGTCAATGTCGCCTCTTCTAGCTTTTACTGGTCTTCGACTACCGTTGCTTCTGACACTGGCAATGCGTGGAGTGTCCATTTCTACTACGGCGTTGACTATTGGTACTATAAGACCGATAGTCACTATGTGCGGTGTGTGCGAGACGGACAGATTGCCCCTTTGACGCTTCCTTTCCTTCCGGCAATAGTGTACTACCTGCTCCAGTAGCGTCGTAACGGCAGCGCTTTTGTTGGCAGATAGATTGTTAGAGATTCGAACTTATGAAACATTACTCTATATCAACTAAATTATCTTTACCCCATTCTAATGTTTCACAGCCTTGTGAAGCCAACCATATGTCAGTAACAAGTCTTGCTCATCTACCGTTACCATTTAAAATTGGTATTAAACCAGATATATCATCAAGTGGGGTTTCACCTTCTTTGTTAAAGGGTATCATATCCATATCTCCAACTTAGGTATTTGTTTTATAGCTTTAATTGCATTAGCCATAATAATTTTAACTGTTTCATTATCAGGTGATTGGTCTTCCAGTGCAGATGTTTTTTTACCTGAAAAAAATAGTGAAACTTAAACTATCGGTTAATTGTTGAAAGTGTGTATATATGGGGTTGTTTTTGAGGGGATTCTACTCTTAAATGATGGTGTCAAGAGGGGGACTTGAACCCCCGACCCCCGGCTTATGAGACCAGTGCTCTAACCAGCTGAGCTACCGTGACACATTTAATAAGAGGATGAAATTATATCTTAGTTTCTTTAAAATTCATTGAAAGTTATATTTTTTTTAATAATTGATATATCTCATTTGCAGGAATCGGTTTTGAAAAAAGATATCCTTGCATCTCTACGCATCCATTTGCCAGCAAAAACTCTTTTTGTTCTTTGTTTTCAACCCCTTCAGCAATTACATGTAATTTCAAACTTTTTGCTAAAGCAACAACAGCCTTGGTAATAGCGGCATCCTCATCATCATTGGGAATATCATGTATGAACGACTGATCAATCTTAAGCTGGTCAATTGGCAGACGTTTCAAATATGAAAGAGAAGAGTATCCTGTACCAAAGTCATCAACAGCCAATTCAATTCCTAGAGCACTGATACGACCAAGTATATCAATTGCTTTTTCAGGATTTTTCATAACCTGTCCCTCTGTTACTTCAAACTTAAGCCACTCTGGACGACATTGTGTTGCTTTTAACATGCTAACGACAACATCAAAAAAATCATCTTTTCCGAGCTGTTTAATTGAAAGATTCAAACTAACTTTTCCAGGATCCAATCCCTCTTTGTGCCACATTCCAACTTGTTTCATTGCACGCTTCATTACGAGTCTGTCAATCTCAATAATCATGCCATTCTCTTCAGCTAAGGGAATAAACTTTTCGGGTAGAATTTCTCCCAAGTCAGGATGCTCCCACCGAATCAATCCTTCCATCCCCACTATCTTATCATGCAAAGCATTGTACTGAGGCTGGTAAAAGACAACAAATTCGTTCTTTTCAATAGCGCGTCTAAGACCAGCTTCCATCACTACCCTCTCAAACGCATTCTCTGTCATATCTGTCGTATAAAAATTAAAAGTATTTCGACCATCTTCTTTTGCATGATACATTGCAGCATCGGCATTACGAAGTAACAGTGTAGCTTCTTGAGCATCTTTTGGATAGATGCTGATACCAATGCTACAACTTAAAAATAGTTCATGTCCACCTATAACCATCGGTTTATGAATTGATGTTATTAATTTTTGTGCCAATACAGCAGCACTTTCAGGAGATGCAAGGTGTTCAATAATAACCGTAAATTCATCACCGCCTAAACGTGCTAATGTGTCCTCTTCTCGCAGTACCGCTTTAAACCGCAGTGCAACTTCTGCTAAAACTTCGTCACCTACTTTGTGCCCAAGAGAATCGTTAATCTGTTTAAACTGATCCAAATCTATAAAGAACACTGCCACATCTTTTTTTGAACGTTTTGATTTAGAGATAGCTTGTCTTAAACGGTCATTAAAAAGCGTACGATTTGGCAATTTCGTCAATGTATCATAATGTGCTTGACGGGTATACATCTCTTTTTGTCGCAGCAACTCTGTCTGTGCTTTTTGTCGCTCTGTAATATCAATATCATAAATTACATACGCCGGTATGCCGCCATAAGTAATGGTATGAATGAATGACTGAACCCCGTAAGTACTCCCATCTTTTTTTTGATGCTTAGTAACATTCACAACATTTTTTGTAGTTGATACCAAAGAATCTTTTAACCCATTAAGCTCTTCGTTAGTCAATGTCGGATTAACATCATAAATACTCATTCCCATCATCTCCTCAAACGTATAACCTAAAACGTCAAGGGCACCATTATTGACATAAAGATAGCAATCGGTCTCAAAATCGACAATATAGAGTTCAATACTTGATGCTTCAACCATATTAGCAAGTTCTCTACTTCGTTCTAAAAGTTTTATCTGCTCTTGTGTTTTAAGTTCTACTTCACGTTCAAGTGAAATATTTTTTTCATAAAGCAGCTCTTTTGCAGTACTGTTTCGTTTTTCATATATCATAATAAAAGCGACACTCATTACAAACGGCATCAGAACATAAAAATATTCAAAAAGCGTATAGTTGTTTTCTGCTATAGTGCCCAAAATAATTACGATGACAAATGACAATAGTGCCACTGCAACACCCCGTCGTCTGCCACTTAAGAAAAATGCCGGTAAAAGAAATGCAATATACCAACTTGCTCCACCAATATAGATACTGACATTAAAAAATGAGAAAGAGATCATAACAAAAAATGCTACGAGCAATATAATTGAAATAATATTTTCGTATTGGCGCGATTTTCTAAGATAATAGATACCTCCGGAAGCCAAAAGCACAACAATAAAATCCACAACAGCCTGCAGATAATTCTCACCAATAATACGCAGTAGTATTAAAATTGAAAACATTACAATCACAATAAGTAAAATACTGTTATATAGATAATAATGAAGCCTCAGTTCATACTCTTCATTGCTAAATTCAAAACCACTTGTTAAAAAATTTTCTAATTTCATAAAAGATCCATTATTCACATGTAATTCTTTTCGATTGTACAACAATATATATAAAAAAATAATATTTACTCTATTACGATACTAATGCTAAATAGAGTTTAGTCCGTAAGACTAAAATATTGACAATTTACCAAAACTAAAGTAGAATCACGCCTATAAAAACAACATATATAAAAGGTATATTATGAATTTTCAACCATTGGGAAAACGTGTATTGGTACAGCGTACTGAAGAAGCAACGACTACAGCATCAGGTATCATTATTCCTGACAATGCAAAAGAGAAACCCTCTCAAGGTAAAATTATTGCAGTTAGCAGTGAAGTTGAGACCATAAATGTTAATGATATGGTCGTTTTTAGCAAATACGCAGGTAACGAATTTGCAATTGGCGGTGAAACATACTTAATCATAGAGACTGATGATCTTTTTGGAATCATCAAATAATTTACAAATAAACTAATTTAGGAGTAATCATGTCAAAAGAAATTCACTTTTCAGACAATGCACGTAACGAGTTGGCACAGGGAGTTCAAAAACTTACCGATGCTGTTAAAGTAACAATGGGACCTCGCGGTCGTAATGTTTTAATTCAAAAGAGCTATGGCCCACCCGTTATTACTAAAGACGGTGTCTCGGTTGCTCGCGAAATCGAACTAAAAGACCCCTTAGAAAATATGGGTGCACAACTTGTAAAAGAGGTAGCATCAAATACTGCTGATGAAGCAGGTGATGGTACTACTACAGCAACGATATTAGCTAATGCTATTTTTCAAGAAGGACTTCGCAACATCACTTCAGGTGCTAACCCAATTGAGGTTAAACGCGGTATGGACCAAGCAACAGAAGCTATTTTAGAAAAACTCAAAGCGGCGTCTAAAACCATTAAAGACCAAAAAGAGATTGCACAAGTTGCAACTATTTCTGCAAACTCTGATGCTGCGATTGGTAACATGATTGCTGAAGCAATGAAAAAAGTTGGACAAGACGGTGTTATTACTGTTGAAGAAGCCAAAGGAATCAATGATGAGCTCGACGTTGTTGAGGGAATGCAGTTTGACCGTGGTTTTTTAAGCCCGTACTTCATTACTAACACTGAGAAAATGATTGCTGAAATTGAAAATCCATTCATTTTACTTTTTGATCAAAAGATCTCTAACTTAAAAGACCTTCTTCCGGTACTAGAACAAGTTCAAAAAACTTCACGTCCACTACTTATTATTGCAGAAGATGTTGAAGGTGAAGCTCTTTCGACTCTAGTCGTCAATAAACTTCGCGGTGTGTTAAACATCTCTGCCGTGAAAGCTCCAGGTTTTGGTGATCGTCGTAAAGCGATGCTTCAAGATATTGCAACACTTACCGGTGGTAACGTTATTTCTGAAGAGATTGGCAGAACGTTAGAGTCAACAACTTTAGATGACCTTGGAAGTGCTGCGCGCATTGTTATTGACAAAGACAATACAACTATTGTTGATGGTGCGGGTAATCCTGAAATGGTTGTATCGCGTGTTGCTGAGATTAAAACACAACTTGACACTACAACATCTGAGTATGACAAAGAGAAGCTTCAAGAGCGTCTTGCAAAACTCAGTGGTGGGGTTGCAGTTATTAAAGTCGGTGCTGCAACTGAGACAGAAATGAAAGAGAAAAAAGACCGTGTTGATGATGCACTTTCAGCTACAAAAGCAGCCGTTGAAGAGGGCATTTTAATTGGCGGTGGAGCAGCACTCATTCATGCAGGTGCTCAAGTATCTCTAAAACTTGATGGTGACCAAAAAATTGGCTATGAAATTATTATGCGTGCTATTAAAGCACCGACAAAACAGATTGCGGCTAACGCTGGTTACGACACCGGTGTTGTCGTTAACGGTATTGTAAATTCTGGAAATACTACGATTGGATTCAATGCGGTATCTGGTGAGTATGTTGACATGTTTGAAGCGGGAATCATTGACCCATTCAAAGTAGCTCGTGTTGCGCTAACGAATGCAACGTCAGTATCTAGCTTACTTCTTACAACCGAAGCAGCAATCATCGATATTCCTGAACCACTACCACCTGTTCCGGGAGCTGGTGACATGGGTGGCGGAATGCCGGGAATGCCGGGTATGATGTAAGTTCGGAAAAATAAACGTAAACTACTTTGTTTTACTTATCATGACATGAAGAGCAGAGGATACTTCCTCTGTTTGCATTTCTTAAATTATCTGTATCTGGATCAAGAGCATGAGGCTCATGGCAACTGCTACACTCAATTTTACCATCAACTAACAAATCTGATATCGTCGCTGCACCGCTCCAAGTTCCTATCAATGCTGTATTCTTTGGTCTTAGACCGGCTTTTCCTTCGACATAAAGAATTGACACAGGATGATGTTGCGCCTTACTTCCAGTTAAAGCTCGCAAGGCTACACTCACTCTAGGTGATGATAAAGTAGCATTTTGAGCATCAACTCCATCATGGCAACTCAAACACTCTATTGAAGATTTAGCTGTTGTTTTCGTAGTCATATGGTGTTTTTCTGTATTAACTTTAGCATTTCCTAGAAATGACGTGTTAGACGCAGAAGCTAAACTCCACAAAGGCACGCCCACTTTGAAATCAGAAGCATTTAAAACTGTAAAAACAGCTGTAACTACAATCAAGAATAAAACTGCTTTAATATTCAAACATAACCTCCCTCTTCCATTAATTATTATATTAGGTGTATTTTTATAAAAAATTATTTAAATATTAAGGCTATTTTACATCTTTTAATATTAAAACCATATTTTTAGAGGTTCAAATTTTAAATTCTCTACATATCATTCCTATTTTATCGTATTTACTACAAAAATAATATTTTTTAATATAACATTATTTTATATAATTTATAATTTAACACAAATGTAACACTCTAATATTATAATCTTAACTTAGTAAAACTATAAGAAAAAGGAAAGTTAATGATTTTAAGAACTCTAATTATCATGCTACTGTTACTTGTCAGTGCCAATGCGACACCAATGAAAATGTTCCAAAGTGTTGATGTAAAAGATGCAACACTGCTTCAAAAGAGTAAAACAAAGATGTTTTGTCCCACATGCGGTATGCACTTGCCAATGTTTTACAAGACGAATCATGCTGCAAAAATTAACGGTGTTGATCAACAGTTCTGTTGTATTCACTGTATTGCTGATGAGATGCAAAATAATAAAGTACCTCTAACGAACATTCGTGTTGTTGATGTCACCTCTTTAAAATTTATTGATGCAAGCGAAGCTACTTATGTTGTTGGCAGTGATGTTAAAGGAACAATGACGATGGTCAGTAAATATGCATTTGCTTCACAAGCAGATGCTAAAGAGTTTGCAGCAAAACATGGAGGGAAAATCCTAAATTTTGAGCAGACTTATGCCTTAGTTAAAAAAGGTCTTGCTAAAGAGAGCATGATGATTGGCAAAAAGCAGATGAAGATGGCTCAAAAAGGGAAGATGATTGTTGAAAAAATGTGTGATGCTTCAAAAATCAAACCTGCTTTTTTTGTGGCTGAAGCTAAGATACAGGTAATGAAAAGTGGTGCTTGTAAAAACCTTAACGGTAAGCAGCTTCAAGCGGTAGGACTCTATATTGCCAATAAAGGAAAAGTACTATCATCTGATATTGTAGCTATTGCAGTTCCTAAAAAAGCAAAATGTCCGGTATGTGGCATGTTTGTTGCCAAATATCCAAAATGGGCTGCCCAAATTACTACAGACAAGAAGTCATTCTATTTTGATGGCGTCAAAGATATGATGAAGTTCTATTTCAATCCTAGCGAATACAAGGCTGATAACAAACAGTTCACACATATACATGTAACCGATTATTATACCCTTGAGAAATTAAAAGCCAAAGATGCCTCGTATATTCACGGCTCTAATGTCTACGGACCAATGGGTAACGAGCTGATTCCATTTAAAACGCTTAAAAATGCTCAAATTTTTGCGAAAGACCATGGCGGAACTGTCGTCACTTTTGATACAATTACTCTCAGACTTATCCAGTCTCTAAATAACTAATCTTTTAGGAGCCTTTGCTGATGTTACGACCTTTTCTTTTAACATCAGCAGTGCTTTTATTACTACTACTTAGTATCACAACTCATGCCTATCTTTATAATAACAATTATCACTCCAAACAGATAGCAAATATTGCAAAACTCTCTGGAATTAATGCTCTCTCCCTTTCAACCTCACAGCATGAGCCTAGATTTCGTTACTATGAGCGTGCTTCTAACATTAGCTATCCGGAACTCTTGAGTATTGAGAGTATGAGTTACGTGTATGAATAGTACATTTGTTAACTTTTTAACCTTACTGCTTTTTAAGCATCGTAACCGCCATATGGCTATTATGATTATCGCTACATTACTCTTAGCACTACTGAGTTCTGTACTGTTTATATCAAGCTCCATTATCCATGATGTCAAAACCATTTTAAAAGAGCAGAGTGATTTTACACTGCAGCGCTTTTACGGTGGCAAACAGGTTGATATGCCGCTATCTTGGCAATATGAGATTGAAGGAATTGCCGGAGTAAGCAGTGTCACGCCTCGCGTCTATGGAACCTACTATGTAGCACCGCAACAGGAACATTTTTTAATTGTCGGTGTTGATTTTTTTGACAACCAGAGCAATGCATTTTTAAAGAGACTCACTGATGAGCTTGAATTAAGTAGCTTTCTCGCCAAAGAAAACATGTACATCTCCAAAGGTATTAAAATATTTTTAAAAGAACACTACTACAGTGATTACTATGAATTTCGCCTTCGTGACGGTACTATTAAAAAGGTCTCCATTGCCGATACTTTCTCAAATCAGAGCAATATTATCAGTAACGATATGATTATTATGCCTATTGATCTTGCTCGTGAAATTCTCGGTATGGATGAAGACTCAGTCACTGATCTGAGTTTCAATGTTCCTAATGAGTCCGAATGGGACAACATCAAAACCAAACTGCACCTGATGCATTATGACATTCGTGTCATTACCAAAGATGAAATTGCAACAGCCTACCAAAATCTCTTTAACTACAAAGGAGGCATCTTTTTAGTTCTCTTTTTAATCACTACCATCACTTTTATGCTTATTTTATATCAACGCTACTTTATGGTCTACTCTTCTGAAAAAAAGGAAATCGGTATTATGAGGGCTGTTGGATGGAGTATTAACGATATTTTGAAGCTGAAGTTTTTTGAGACACTCATTATTATTGGCTTCTCCTATACGTTAGGCATTATCATCGCCTATATCTATGTCTTTATTTTCAATGCACCGCTACTTCAAAACATCTTTTTAGGAGCTGCAAATCTGCCAAACAGCGTTGAATTTGCACCCGTCATTAATGCCGGAATTTTAAGCTCACTCTTTTTACTGTTTGCGGTTCCTTTTATGGCAGCGGTACTCATTCCGGTATGGCGCATTGCCATCATTGAACCTAAAGAAGCGATGAAATAATGGTAGAAGTAAAAAACCTTTTTAAAACCTACAACCAAAAAACAGCACACCCCTTTGATGCCTTACGCAATATTAATTTACATGTAGATGAAGCAGAGACTGTTATTTTAAGCGGAGTAAGCGGCAGCGGTAAATCAACCCTGCTCTCTATTATTGCTGCAATGGATAAACCCACACGCGGGGAAATCATTATTGATGGTATTGCTATTAATAAACTGCCGGACTTACATGCATCGGCATATCGCAGCAATCATATCGGGTTTATTTTTCAGCATTTCAACCTACTTGAAGAGCTTAGCGTTAAAGAGAATGTTGCCCTTGCACTCATTCCTCAAAACTTAGATACATCCACCATTAAAAGCAGAGTCAAAACGGCTATGAAGCTGGCTCATATTGAGCACAAAGCAGATTCAAGCGCTCATGAACTCTCCGGTGGAGAGAAACAGCGCTGTGCCATTGCCCGTGCTTTAGTCAATGCGCCAAAATTGATTTTATGCGATGAACCTACCGCCAATCTTGATCGTGAGAATGCTCTGCATTTTATTGAAAGCCTAAGAGAGCTTAATGCAATGGGTAAAACCATTATTGTCGCAACGCACGATCCCATCTTTGAAGAGGTCGATTTTATTGACAGAATCGTTCACATCACCGATGGAATGCTAAATGAGTGATATCTTCCTCAGCAATGAGGTACTCATCTATCTCTTTAGTGAGTCCATTCTTTACATCTTACTCTGTGTTGCACTGCTGTATTGTCTGCAACTCATTCGCCATTGGGATTTTGAGCGTTTTGATGAGCAGCAGTTTTTACTTGAAAAACGTGCCTATTTGGTAATGAGTGTCATTCTTTTTGTCTTTATGATCAAAATCATCATTACCCCCTATTTCACCTACACGCTGGACAACCTTGCACTGCTCATACCCGGGGCTATGTGTGCCGCCGGAGTTGTTGCAGCCAATGAATTTGGCTATCCGCTGCTCTATCTCAAAATTGCAATTCTTTTTTTCACCGGCAGTTGGATCATTATTAATAAGCTAGACCTCAAAGCAACTTCCTACCCTTATTTTAAAACGAAATCATGGCTTTTTATTCTGATTTTCATACTTATAAGTGGTGAATTTTATCTGAATTTTGCCTATTTTAGCGCCATTGAAACCACTGTACCGGTGAGTTGCTGCTCAGCAATCTACACTGCACAAAGTGGAGGAAATACGCTTCCTTTAGGTTTGGATATTGTTAAACTTCTCATACTTTTCTACCTACTTTATGGACTGACGGTGCTTAGCAATCTCAACCGATATGATGCACTTCATACCATTAGTAACCTACTTTTTTTAATGGTGAGTTATTATGCCATTGTCTACTTTTTTGGTACCTATGTTTATGAACTCCCATCACACCAATGCCCTTTTTGTATGCTTCAGATTGAGTACTATTATGTCGGTTACCTCATCTGGGGGAGCCTTTTACTGGGAACATTTTTTGGTCTTAATAGCTCAATTTTAAAACTTACGCTAAACAAAAAGCTAAAGAGGGTGTATAATCTCTCTTTAGTTTTTAATACGCTGTTTGTTTTTACATGTAGTTTTTATGTTGCCTTATACTATTTTCACAATGGAGTCTTTTTATGAAAAAAATTTTGATGCCTCTACTTACCGTTATAGTTCTTATTGCTGTTATTGTTACTATCGTACTCTCTATGGCTGATAAACAACATGCTAAAGTAATCTTAAAAGGTAATATTGAGAAAAAAGCCATTGATATTACAAAAAAAGAGTATCAATGTTCTACATGTAAAATGGAGATTGAACATCTGCAATTTGCTGCTGAGGTCGTCAATACAAAGGGGAAAACTTGGTTCTTTGATGAAATTGGATGTGTAGTAGAGTGGCTGGAAAACCAACCTTTTAAACAGAGTGCCACACTTTGGAGCAAAACAGAAGACACCAACAGATGGGTTGATGCAAGAGAGGCTTGGTACTCTAGAGACTCAATCACCCCAATGGGTTATGGGTTTGGGGCACAGGAACACTTTAAAGAGGGGTACATTAACTATGAGACGATGCGCCTTAAAATGCTGCGCGGTGAGAATATGAGCGATCCTTACATACGCAAACAGCTCTTGGGAGAATAACGATGGAAGCCATTGATCTCTTCTCAATCTTTACTATTGCATTTTTAGGCTCATTTGGTCACTGCGTTGGTATGTGTGGCGGTATTGTCATTGCCTATACCAGTGCTAAGGTTAATAACAGTTGGGATCGTGCCAGAGAGTCACTCTCTCACCTGCTTTACTCTTTTGGACGCGTTACTACTTATGTCGTTTTAGGAGCTATCTTTGGCTATTTGGGAAGTGTCGCCACTTTTGATGGAACCACTCGTGGAGCACTGCTTATTTTTGCCGGAGTGGTTATGTTTTTAACAGGACTCTCACTTCTTGGTAAGCTAAAATTTTTAACACTCGTAGAGCACTCTCTTTTAAAAAACAGCTGGTATCAAAAACACTTTAAGCGTCTCATTCAAAGTCAATCACTCTTTAGCTTCTTTTTATTAGGAATGTTAAACGGGTTACTCCCATGTGGTTTGGTCTATTTCTTTGCTGTTACTGCTGCTAGTACTGCCGATCCGCTTTATGGTGCACTCGTGATGTTCATTTTTGGTATCAGTACTATTCCTGCACTGTTTTCACTCGGCTTCTTCGTCAGCATGGCACAAAAAAGTAGTTTTAGAAGTGTCATGATGCAACTTGCTGCCATTGCAGTTATTCTCTATGCTATTTTTACCATCTATAATGGATACGACTTTATTACTAACCCATCGCGGAGTATTTTAGAGTGTCATTAGGGGACACCGTTTAGCCTTTGGCAATGATTTTTTCAATATAATCAATAAACTCATTATGTGGTAATGGCTTGCTAAAGAGGTAACCTTGCGCGATATCACATCCAAGGTCTCTTAGCATTTGAGCTTGCTCTTTATACTCCACACCTTCAGCAACCGTGTCATAACCTAAACTTTGAATCAGTACTAAAATTGCCTTAACAATAGCAACATCACCCTCATCATATGGTAATCCGTCAATAAACGACTTATCAACCTTCACCACATCAATTGGAAGTGATTTCAGATAACTCATAGATGAATACCCCGTTCCAAAATCATCAACTGATATTTTAAACCCAAGAGCACGTAACTGCTCTAAAACATTATCACCCGATTCGGTCTGTTCCATAACAGAACGTTCTGTCAGCTCAATTTCGATATCTGAGGTTGTGATACCCTGCTCTTTAACAATTTGAGGGAATTTAGTAACAATATCATAAATTGTAAATTGCTCACTTGAGACATTAACAGCCAAGTGCTTCAAGTCTGGATAAATTGCTTTATAGGTACGAATGGCTTTACAGGCATGTCTAAACACCCATTCACCAATCTCTACAATCAACCCACTCTCCTCCGCAATAGGGATGAATTCATCAGGTGATACGAAACCATACTCTTTAGAATTCCAACGCAGTAACACCTCAGCACTGATAAGTTTTCCGGTTTTAAAAAGATGCTGTGGCTGAAAAACCAAAAAGAGTTCATCGTTTTTGATTGCTTTATGAAGTGCATTCTCTAGCTTCATGCTTCGTGACACTCGTTTGGAAAGTTCACTTGAAAAAAACTCAAAACTATTGGTACCCTTACTCTTAGCCTGATACATCGCACTGTCAGCCGCCTTAATAAGCGTCAATTCACTATCACCATTTTCAGGATAGATTGCAATACCGACACTCGCACTTGTATGAATAGTATAGTCATCAACTTCAAACGGCATTTGAAGCACTTCTATAATCTGTGAAGCAAGCTGTGCTACTTCATTCTCAGAGCGGATATTTTCCAATAACACTAAAAATTCATCACCACCGGGTCGTGCAATAATATCACGATCTTTTAAGATCCCCTTTAAACTCTTTGCTACTGCTTTGATCAGTTCATCACCTATATTATGTCCAAGTGTATCGTTAACATTCTTAAAACGATTCAAATCAATAGAGAGAAGGGCGAGGTGCTGATTGGCACCTTTAGCCAAGTAGATAGCATGTTTAAGCTGATTATTGAAGGATTCTCTATTGGGCAGTTGTGTTAATGCATCATGATGTGCCATAAAACTCATCTTACGGTCAGCTTGCAACTTTTCGGAGAGATCAACATAAACTCCAACATAATGAAATACTATACCATCTTCTACAACGGCACTAATATGAAGCCAAAACGGAACTACTCTGCCATCACTGCATTGATTCCAGATTTCACCTTCAAATTTCTGCTTATTCTCTAATGTATTCCACATATCTATGTAAAATGTATTATTTTGTTTTTGTGATTTTAAAATACGCGGATTTTTTCCAATAAGATACTCCTCAGAGTATCCTGTTAATGTTTCAAATGCCTTATTAGAAGACAAAATCATTCCATCAGGAGTTGTGACTAAAACTCCATTATTTGTATTCGCATACAGCGTATCAAAAATTTGGAGCTCTTTATACTTCTCAAAAATCTCATCATTAGCGTCCACTGCATCAAAAAACTTTTGGCGTGAACGCTTGATTATAATATACAAAATTCCCCACTCAACGATTAGAAAAAAAAGATATATTACTAATGTTAAAAGTGAATAATGCTCTGACTCAAAGAGTAATATTGGTGTATCAAAAAGTTCTGCACCACCTCCTTGAAGTTTAAATGTAAATAGATAATAGACAATCATAAAAATAGTTGCAATATTGAGTGGTTTGGTATCATTATACAGAAGAAAAATAGTCATTGCTACAAAGAAATACAGATGGGCTTCAATAATACCAAAATTGCCTTGAATGAGAATAATAGCAAATATAACCACACTCAATGCTATCACTATTCTAAACGGCTCTTGCCCTTTAAAAAACCTGTAAAATAGAATGCTCAATAGTGCTAAAGCACCACCGCCTATAGCACTAAATGTATAAGCATGATGCAATAACACGGTAATTACAACAATAAAGACCCAACTCAATCCTATAAAAAAAGTTACCCACTTATCACTCTTTTCATGATTATAAATAAGCTCGGGAAACTTTTCAGCTACCTCTTTATCATAAAATAAAATTGACATACTTAGTTTTTCCTATAAATTGTGTGCTGTAACTATTATACCTAAATAGAGTATAATACTTTTATGAAACAACCTTTTGAGATAAAACATATTAGACGTTACCTGTTAATGTACGCAGGAATCGTTATTGTAATGGCACTGTTTTACATTGTAAACAGTGCCAATAATCCTATTGAAAGTGTAGAGAAAAAAGTGTTCTCTACTACCCAATCCAATCAGCAAGATCAGCTAAAAATATCAGAGACACCGAGTATCAACCCTGCTTTTCGTCTTTTGGATAAAAGCTATTGAGCACTCTTTTTCGTAATAATATAGAGTTGCTCATGCTCTAATTTTTTAAGAATATCCATTACATCAACGAAGTGTTGAAATTCTGCCTCCCTATCGCTGCTTAGCACAACAGTCTGTTCTTTACTAAGACTTTCAAGTTTCTCTTGGAGTTCAACAAGGCTCACGTTGACCTTATCAATTGAGATTACGCCCTCTTTATTAATTACAATATTAACTTCATCTAATTTCTCTTCTTTGAGCTCTTTAGTTTGTGACTCAGGCAGGTCAACCGGGATTACTCCACTCTTAATAAAAGTGGCGGTAGTGAGTACCATTACTAGCAACACCAGCATAATATCAATAAAAGGGATGACATTAATCTGATCAAATCGTTTCATCTTTTTCATAACCGCATCTGCCTATTTATTACTTGTATGATGAATATCCCAAAAGGTAAGAAGACGCTCCATCTTACGAAGTAAAATATTATAAAAAACAATCGAAGGAATCGCAACTACGAGTCCCATAGCTGTTGCTTTAAGTGCAAGTGCCAGTCCTGTCATAATTTTTTTGGTGTCTACTGCGCCTATATCACCCAGTGAGTAAAAGGTGATCATAATTCCTATAACCGTTCCTAAAAGACCTATATAAGGCGCATTAGAGCCAATCGTAGCAATGGTTGAAACATTATTTCCAAGCTCAAGCTCAAAAAGATCTCTGTTCTCATAATCTTCAACCCTTACCGATCGGTAAAACATCAGACGTTCAATAAAGAGCCATAGGGCGACAACACTCATTAAAATCAATAGCCCGATCACTCCATAATCTAAGGACTGTTCTGCCATTGCCAACATATCTGTTTCATTCATTTCTCTACCCCTTGAAAATCTAATATCATCTCTGTTCCCAGCCCTTTTGTCGATTTTACATGTAATTTTATTTTATAATGGTCACAGTAATTCTTTACCAAAGACAAACCGATTCCATAGCCTGAAGCCGCAGTATCATTTTGATAATACCGGTCAAATATTTTAATCAACTCTAACTCATCCATGCCACACCCATTATCGTTAATACTAAGTACCCCATTTTTAAGACTCACCACAACTTTAATGGGAGAGCTAGAGTATTTCACGGCATTATCTATGAGGTTGTCAACTACTTTTTGCAGCCCTATTCTATCAAGATTCACGCTAAAATTTTCTAAATCATTTTGAAGCTCCACGTGCAAATAGAGTGATTGTAATAGTTCTAAACGCGATTGGAGTAACTCTTTAAGATCAAACCGTTCAATCTTCTCGCGCTGCATCTGTTTCTTAATCATATAATCAAGTTCACTGTAGCGCTCATACAGCATTGTACAAGCATCCTCAATTCGCTTTAGACGTTTTAAGCTCTTCTCATCATTAACTGTTTTTCTAAGCATCTTCGTGTTAGCGTTAATGGTACTAATGGGAAGATTTAACTCATGCAACGTCTCTTTGGAAAACTGTTCAAGTTTTTCAAAATGATCTTTTAGCGGTTCAATTGAGAGCTTAGAGATCGTAAGTGCCGTGAGCAGACTCAGCAGCAATATTATAAACATTACTATCATGATGTTTGAAACGCCTAAAACTGATGTCACATAATGAAATCCCAATACAAATACCATGACGGTAATAACATAAAATAGAATAATTGAGAGTGTCACATCACGAAACAAGACGGTACCCCACACCTCTAATATTTTCTATTGTTACGGTTTCTAGTTCACCTTTTAATCGGTTAATATAGACCCGAATAGCACCGCTGCTGACACTCTCCGATGCATTCCAAAGTTCTCCTATAATCATCTCTTTGGTCACTACTTTACCTGCATGTCGTATCAGCAAAGAGAGCAGTGTATATTCTTTAACCGAGAGATCGAGTTCCACATCATTTTTAAAGGCACGTTTTTGTTCATTGTCCAGTCGTAAGGAACCATAAACATCACATTGTGGTACAGAGGTACGCACGAGCAGAGCGTCCATACGTAAAAGTAACTCATCCGTATCAAAAGGTTTTTTCATGTAATCGTCTGCACCACTTTTAAACCCTCTGACCATTACCTCTTTTTCAACATGTGAGGTTAAAAAAATGGCGGGTGTTTTATCATCACCATGACGCAAATCTTTTAAAAGTGAGATACCATCAATTAGCGGTACATTGATATCGAGCAGATAGATATCAAACTTATTGTTAAAGGTTGCATCAAGCGCTTCTTGACCATTACGGCAGAGCATCACTTCATGCGACTCCTCTTCAAGCAGGTCTTGCAGTGACTCTCCAAAAAGAATGTCATCTTCTAATAGCAGTACTTTACTCAATACTGCTTATCGCCCATCGGATTGTCGTACCGGCATACATCGGAACCACATCTCCATATTTTACAGGAACTTCAAATGGCTCTTCAACCAAAACAACCTCTTTAAATTCAGGACACAAACCATAAATACTCTGCGCATTATCACTGACAAAACTTTGCAGATTATCGAGTTTGTCATAGCTGTCAAAAAGTTCACACAATACTTGCAGTGCTATAGGTGCCGTAAATACACCTGCTGCACAGCCACAAGACTCTTTTGCATGTTGTGGATGTGGCGCGGAATCAGAACCAAACATTACTTTAGGATGTGCATTAAGTGCCACCTCTAACAGTGCTTCCATATCTTCAGGACGTTTAGCAATTGGTTTACAAAAAAGATGTGGTTGCATCATACCGCCAACAACATCATCGAGTGTAATCAAGAGATGGTGCAGTGTAATGGTTGCGTAAAGATTTGGGTATTTATCAAGCATTTCAACTGCCGCTTTAGTGGTGATGTGTTCCATAATAATTTTGAGTTTTGGAAAGCTAGATGCTAACATCTCATAAACACTCATAAACTCCGCTTCGCGATCCATCACAAAACCGTCCGTCTCACCATGAACACACAGTGGGATTTCCATGTCACTCATCGCCTCCAATGTCGGACGCATCTGCTCAATATCAAAGGAGCTGACTCCACCCTCGCTATTGGTTGTTATCCCTGCGGGGTAAAGTTTAATTGCCGTGATCTCGTCAGCCACATCTTCTAAGAACTTATGATCATAATCTTGATAAAAAAGTGTCATGTACGGTTCAAAAAAGTCATCCATCATCAGATCTTCTTCAACATCTTCAACCCGTCCAATAGCGGCATTGATACGTTTTTTATACGCAATCACATCATCTTTTGTTTTTACCGGCGGCACTAAGTTTGGCATCACTACTGCTCCACTAAAACTGTATGATGACAGCGGTGCTACCGTCTCCAGCATTACGCCATCACGAAGATGCAAGTGCATATCCAGCGGCATTAAAAGTACATGTGATTTCATTCAATTTCCTTTTCTACAATTTTATCAAATTTTACACCGTTGTGGTTAATATGTTGCTTCAATACCACGACTATTAAAAACTTTTTGTTCTCTTGACACGAAATCATCAGTTCACTTGTTCAAAACAGCTCATGATTTTAACCTAAACTGTATCGGGATTTGAATCGTAATATTTTGAGGTGGCTTTGGGACTTTACCGGAGAGTTTTTTAATGGTTTTAATCGCAGCATTATTTAAAATTTCTCTACTGCTTTGCTTAACATTCACTACTCCAATATCGCCATTTTTCAAGAGTTGAAATACTACAACAACCTCACCTTCAATGTGGCGTTTACGTGCACGTTTAGGATAGTAGAGGTTTTTTCTAAGCAACTGTGCAATAATCCGAAGGTGTTCATCTAAATAGCGCTCTTCAACACTCTTTTGAATCGGTTTGACCGGCAAGACAGGTTCTTCCGTTATTTCTATTACTTCTGATGCAGTAACTTCTGCCACCTCAGTCGGCTCTATTTTCTTTGGTTCCTCAACTTTTAGCGGCTGTTTTTTTGGAGGTTTAGGAGTTTTAATCGGCGTTGGCTTTTTTACAGCTTTTGGTTTTGGCAGCTCTACTGCTGGCGGTAGTTCAATTTTTTCAATTAAAGGAGGTGCCTCTACAGGCGGCGGTACTACAGCTTGAGGTTCACTCACCACTTCTTGGACTTGACTCAAGCACAGGCATATAGGTTTACGCTCTTCAACTTCTCGTACATGATGCTGATACTCTTCATAGGTTACAAAAGCCCCAAAGGCTAAAGCAACATGAACCAAAAGAGAAAAAAAGAGAGAGGAGCTATTACGTAACATACTCAGAATTATAAAGAAGTTATTGTTACATGAGCGTTAAGTAGAAGTAACACAGTTTCGCCCATTCTCTTTAGAGGTGTAAAGTGCTTTATCTGCTGCTTCAACTAAAGCTTCAATATCCATATTTTCTTTGAGTACAGCAATACCAAAACTTGCCGTTATATTCCCAATCAAAGTGAAGGGATACTCCGCTATTTCAATACGTAACTTTTGGGCTAGCAGTGCAGCTTGCTCAACTGTTGTATACGGTAAAATAATTAAGAACTCCTCCCCACCCCATCGTCCAACAATATCACCAGAACGAATGGAAGTTTTTAAGAGTTGCGAAAATTCAATTAATATACTGTCTCCAGTACTATGACCAAACACATCATTAACCTTTTTAAAATAATCAATATCCACTAAAATAACACTGCACGCTTCACTGTTCCTATTAAAACGATAGAACTGAGCTTTTAATATCTCATCAAGATAGAGACGATTATAAAGCTGTGTCAGCTTATCGGTCTGTGAAAGATGTTGGAGTTCCAGCTCTTTATTTTTCAGTTCCGTAATATCTAAGAGGTGCCCAACAAAGTTAACAATCTCATTATTTTTATCTCTGACAATAACCGTATTATCTAAGATCCACTTTATCTCTTTACTTTTACTAATAATACGATACGGTTGATGTGAAAAATAGTAATCATGTCGCTTGATTGCTTCATTTAATTCATTAATAACCCGTTGAATATCATCTTTATGGATACGCTGAGCATAAATAACTTTTTTTGATTCAAAATCTTCTTTAGTGTAGCCTAAAAGTTTTTCAACACTTTTAGAGACCGAAGCAGTGTCCCACCGCTTGTCACTGTTCCATTTAAACAGTACTTCATCACCCAAATCAAACAGCGATAACAGAACATTCTGATCACGAGTACGTTCTTCAACTTTGGCTTCAAGTGTACTATTGAGCTCTTGCAATTCAGAGGTTTTTACTTTAACACGCTCTTCAAGTGTTGCATTAAGATGATCAACTTCTTCTTTCAAAAGTACCGGTTTTTTAGTAAAAAGATACGCAAAAGGAAATGAAAGTATTATAATGCCAAGCATGACTAAAAAAAGCTGTTCAAGCTCTTTATTAATCATCTTATTGAGTGTGGTCTCTTTAGGTTGCAATACCATTCGAATCCCTTCCCCATTGTCTAAAAATATCTTCTTACTGTAAAATGTTGAACCAAAAAACTCTTCATTATTCAATATATTAGAGATATCATCTCCAAAATAGGCATCGGCACGAATGCTACTGGGAACATAACGATTCCAGCATGATGTATGCTCTGAATTTACAAGAATATAACCATCTTTGTCGAGAAAATGAATATTATAATGTGCCGATTTAGTAATCTCACGTATGAACTCTTCCATAAAAATATTAATAATTAAAATACCGATTTTCTTATTTTTATGAAAGACCGGAGTACCTACCCGCAATACCGGTTTATATGGTTTCTCAATAGCATTATTCTCAATATTTAAATCAACTTTAGAGTACCAAAAGACTTTATCCTTAAGTGCCATAATCTCTTTAAAATAGTAACGATCACTTTTATTTTGAAATTGATCTAAAGAGATAAGAAAAGGGGTGCCGCCATACTCATTGCGATCAACTCGAAACCGTTCGAATCCATTACTATCAATAAAGCGCAGTTGCATAATATTATCGGCGGTAGAAGCGATATTTAAAAACAGTACCTCAATTCTAGATGTAGCAGTTCTATTTTTAGTGTAATATTGAAAAATGTCAGAGTTTTGAACTGTTGAAAGTTTTAAATTAATATCACGGACATAATGTCTAAAGTAATTTTCACGTTCAACAAATATTTCAGATGCCTTTTCAATGCTTGAGAACTTAACATCAGACTCATCTGTCTTATAAAGAACAATGCCCCCTACTAGTACAAGAGCAATACCATAAGCAATAAAAGCCAGTAGAAGCTTATTTCTAAATGAGGCTAGAGGCAGCACATATAACCTTTAAATAAAATTCTACTATCTTAACGACTTTTACTTTAAAATGTTATTTGCACCATCTCTAAATAGCCCGTTTAAATTCAGGATAGGCTTCAACCCCACATTCATTAACATCAAGTCCTTCAAGTTGGGCGTCATCACTAGCAGTATATGGTAAGAATTTATTCACTATTTTTAAGACGATATATGAGACTGGAAACACAAATGCTGCTACAACAACAACCCCCTTAAGTTGATCCATAAACGAGATATCTGTTACGAAAATTCCAACAGCCAATGTTCCCCAAATACCATTGACTAAGTGAACCGAAAGCGCACCAACAGGATCATCAAGTTTCAGCTTATCAAATAGCGGAACGGCAAATACTACCAAAGCACCGCCAATAGCACCGATGAGGATTGGTACGTACATACTGTACAAGTCTGGTCCCGCGGTTATGGCAACTAAGCCTCCAAGCGCGCCATTTAAGATCATTGTAATATCAAATAGTTTGTAGCGTAGGTACATAATAATACCTGCAATAATAGCACCCGCAAGCCCTGCAGTGTTAGTATTCATAATGGTAAGTGCTACGGCATCAGCACTCTCTTTAGATGATATTGAACCAACCGATCCCCCGTTAAATCCAAACCATCCAATCCACAACAGTAGTGCACCTAGAACAACGAGCGGAATATTTGAAGCTGGGATAACTCTGATTTTACCGTTAACATAACGTCCGCGACGCGGTCCCATAACCAAGATGGCTGCAAGCAGTGCCCAACCCCCTGTTGAGTGAATAACCGTTGAGCCTGCTAAGTCGTACATGTTAAGATCTAAAAAGGTACCGTCTAAAAAGTCCGCACCCCATGATACATTCACTACTGTCGGATAGATAAAAGCAGCCATTGCCACAGCAAAAATTGCCAAAGGAATCATTCTGACACGTTCACTCACACCACCACTCATGATGTTAATAGTTTTTCCAACAAAAGCCATCTGAAATAAAAATGCAGCATAGATGCTCATCGCATCATTTTCCCATGAACCAAAAGCAAACGAATAACCTACAAGGAAAAAAGTCATTGACGCAACCGCATAAATCATCACATTAGTTGTCAATACTGCTGTAACATTTTTAGTACGAACTAAACCCGCTTCGAGCATCGCAAAACCCGGAACCATAAAAATAATGAGTGTCATTGCAAAAATTGCAAAAAATGTGTCGATAACGTATGCCATGTCTTCCATATTATCCCCTTAAAAAACGTAGGAACCATAATATCGAAAAAAGGAGGTATTTGATAGTAGAAGGTGATTAAAAATTAATCACCTTTAAAAGAGTGTGTAAAAACTATACTGCTTCGGAGTCAGTTTCACCCGTACGGATACGAACAATTTTATCAATATCACTAACGAAAATTTTACCATCACCGATTTTACCGGTACGTGCAGCTTCTACTACCGTATTAATAACTTGTTCAACAGTGTCGTCATCAACCACCATCTCCATCTTAATTTTTGGAAGGAAATCAACCACATATTCTGCACCGCGATAAAGTTCACTATGCCCTTTTTGGCGACCGTAACCTTTAACTTCACTCACTGTCATACCAGTAATGCCAATCTCTGCGAGGGCATCTTTGACATCTTCTAATTTAAATGGTTTAATAACCGCTTCTATTTTTTTCATATTTTTGCTCCGTAACTATTTTACATGTAGCGAGGGGTTTCCCTCACAAGTTTTGGAAATTGTAACCTTATTTAAGGTTTTTTGCAAATTCCGGATATGCTTCAAGACCAGTTTCATGCTGATCTTCACCATCGTACTCTTCTTCTTCGCTAACACGAATACCCATAACAAGCTTGAGAACATACCAGACAACCAATGATGCCGTGAATGTAAACAGACCTACTGCTAAAATCCCTTTGATCTGAACAAGAATGCTAACATCCGGATTAAAGATACCAACTGCCAGTGTTCCCCAAATACCATTTACCAAGTGAACGGAAAGTGCCCCGACAGGGTCATCAATTCTAAGTTTGTCAAACAACGGTACGGCTACTACAACTAAAATAGCGGCTACTAAACCATCAATAAATGCAACAAACATTCCTAAATCAGGTCCGGCAGTAACGGCAACAAGACCACCAAGAGCACCATTTAATACCATCGTAAGATCCACTTTACCATATTTAAGTTGTGTCAAAACAGCTGCGGTAATAGCACCGGTAGAGGCTGCCATATTCGTCGCTGCAAATACCGAAGCAATGGAATCAACATCATCTTTAGTACCCATTGCAAGAACCGATCCGCCGTTAAAACCGAACCAACCTAACCATAAAATAAAGGTACCTAATGTCGCCATTGGAAGGTTTGAACCCATAATTGGACGTACTTTGCCATCAGCTGTATATTTACCTTTACGTGCACCTAAAAGAAGTACACCTGCTAAGGCTGCCCATCCACCGACTGAGTGAACAATCGTTGAACCTGCAAAGTCAGAGAAACCATCCATAAATCCACCTAAATTTGAACCACCCCATGACCAGTGTCCTTGAATCGGATAGATAAATCCAGAAAGAATCACAACAAAGATTAAAAAAGGCCATAACTTCATACGTTCAGCTACAACCCCTGAGATTACTGATGATGCCGTAGCAACAAAAACAACTTGGAAGAAAAAGTCTGCCATAAGTGAGTGGTCATCATAGGTAATACCGCTTAATGCAAACGCAATGTCACCCATAAAAGCACCATCGCCACCATACATCAAGTTGTACCCAATCACGTAATATACGATACATGCAATGGCATACAGTGCAATGTTTTTAATTAAAATTACAACATTATTTTTGGTACGGGTAAGCCCCGCCTCCAACATTGCAAAACCTGCGGCCATCCACATTACGAGTGCTCCGGCAAAGAGCATTAAGAAACTTGTCAGTATATACTGAACATCAGCGAAGTTTTCCACTTCATCTCCTTAGAATAGAAAGAATTTATATGAGAGAAGTATAAGAAAATTTCATCATCAAGAAGTAGGTATAGCTGTATAATTTTTAATCAGAACAGTGCTTTTTATGTAAAATAACAACATCTTTATCAATTACATGTAATTCGCACTGCCACGCTTCAGTGAGCCAAAGAAAGCTCTCTATTGAGAAGAAACAGATATGAGTAGGATCAAGTTTATAGTGCCATCTGCTAAAATCTTTGACATCATCATAGCGGCTTGTCATAATTCCTAAATAACCGTCTGGTTTGAGACAACTCCATAAACGCTCTAACTCATCATAAGGCTGTTGCAAGTGTTCTATAACTTCTGTAGTAGTTATGAAATCGTACTGCTTGGTAAATACACGCTTATCATTTGCATAAAAGTGGTCATAAATGCTCATACAATAGCCAGCCTCCTCAAACATCAATGAGAGTGTCGGTCCCGGACCCGAACCAAAGTCTAGTCCGAAACTTCCTTGCTCAATATGTTCATGCATAGGCTCAAACATTCGATTTAAAAATTTACGGTAATTCAAATCATTGGGAGAATTGGTATGTAAATCATAACGCTCTTTTTCCTCTTCTTCATTTAAATAGAACCTAGAAGGTACGAAGACTAATTTACATGTAGAACACTGATAATACTCTCTTTTATCATCTTGAGTAAAAAGCTTGTGCTGTCTACTATTATGGCATAAAGGACAAAGTTGATTCATAAAAAGAATTATACCTTTGTATTTACATGTATTTCAAATTGTCAGATAAACCTAACCTTAAGTCAAAAAGAGATAAAATCTCTCAATTTTACTTTTGAGGTATGCTCAATGAATGATCTGTTAGATAACAGCGAGATTGAAAATATAAATATCGAAGACACACTTAAAGAGAGTTATCTTGACTACTCCATGAGTGTTATCATTGGTCGGGCACTGCCTGATGTACGTGATGGTTTAAAACCGGTTCACAGAAGAATCCTTTACGCGATGGACAAACTTAACCTCTCTGCAGGGGCTAAGTATAAAAAATCGGCACGTATTGTCGGTGATGTTATTGGTCAGTACCACCCACACGGTGACACTGCTGTTTATGACGCACTCGTTCGTATGGCTCAGCCATTTTCTATGCGCTCAATGCTTGTTGACGGGCAGGGAAACTTCGGTTCAGTTGATGGTGACAACGCTGCTGCAATGCGTTATACTGAAGCACGTATGACAAAATATGCGGGTGAACTCCTTAAAGATTTAGAGAGAAATACTGTTAACATGATTGAAAATTATGATGGTACTACTCAAGAACCTACAGTACTTCCAACACGCGTACCCAATCTGCTTATTAACGGCTCCTCAGGTATTGCTGTTGGTATGGCAACAAACATTCCACCGCATAACCCAAAAGAGGTCATTGCCGCTACCCTTCATTTTATTGACAACCCCGATGCATCACTCATTGATATTATGGAGTTTATTAAAGCACCGGACTTTCCAACCGGTGGTACGATTTACGGGAAAAAAGGCATTTTAGATGCTTATGAGACCGGTCGTGGTCGCATCAAAGTACGTGCCAAGACACATATTGAGAAAAAAGGGAACAGAGACGTTATTGTCATTGATGAGCTCCCTTACATGGTCAATAAATCACGTCTCATTGAAAATATTGCAAACCTTGTAAAAGATAAACAGCTTGAAGGTATTTCAGAAATTCGCGATGAGAGTGATAGAGAAGGGATTCGTGTCGTTATTGAACTCAGGCGTGATGCAATGAGTGAGATTGTATTAAACAACCTCTTCAAATCGACGAATATGCAAACTACCTTTGGTATTATCATGCTTGCTATCTTAAATCAAGAACCTCATGTTTTTCCACTACTAGATATTATCAACCACTTCATTAGCCATAGAAAAACCGTTATTATTCGTCGTACTATTTTTGACTTGGAAAAAGCAAAAGCCAAAGCACACATTTTAGAAGGTCTTAAAAAAGCACTTGATCATATTGATGAGATCATTAAACTGATTCGTGCTTCTCAAGATACTGAAAGTGCTAAAGAAAGTCTAATATCAACATTTGATTTTTCAGCAATTCAAGCACAAGCTATTTTAGACATGCGTCTTCAAAAACTTACCGGTCTAGAGCGTGAAAAAATTGAAAATGAACTTCGTGAACTTTTAACACTGATTGAATATTTAGAGAGTATCTTAAAAAGTGAAGAGGTACTTAAAGGCATCATTAAAGAAGAGCTCAATGAAGTAGCTGAAATCTATACTGATGAGCGCCGTACTGATATTGAAGACAATTATGATGACATTGATATTGAAGATCTTATTCCAAATGAGCCAATGGTTGTAACTATTACGCACCGTGGTTACATTAAGCGTGTTCCACTCACAAGCTATGAGAAACAGCGTCGTGGCGGAAAAGGTAAAACAGCCGTAACCATTTATGAAGATGACTTTATTGAAAGCTTTTTTACATGTAATACCCACGACACTTTACTTTTTGTAACCGACAGAGGGCAACTCCACTGGCTTAAAGTGTACCGAATTCCTGAGGGGTCCCGTACGGCAAAAGGCAAAGCAGTTGTTAACCTTGTTAATTTAGTGCAAAATGAAAAAATCTGTTCTATTATTCCAACCACTGACTTTAGTGATGAAAAATCATTAACACTCTTTACACAAAACGGTGTTGTCAAACGTACAAATCTAAGTGAATTCTCTAATATTAGAAGTAATGGTGTCCGTGCTATTGTTCTTGATGATGACGATGAGCTCATCACTGCACAAATTGCAACGCAAGAGACAAAATACCTCTTCATTCTCACGAAATTTGCACAGTGTATTAAATTTGACATTGCTAAAACTCGGGAACAAGGTCGAAGTACTCGCGGTGTTCGCGGTATTAAATTCAAACATGAAGGTGATATGGTCATTGATGCCAATATTATTGACTCCGATGAACAAGAGATTTTAACGGTGAGTGAAAAAGGTATTGGTAAGCGTACTACTGCCCAAGAGTACCGTCTCACTAACCGTGCAGGCTCTGGTGTTATTGCCATGAAACTTAGCACTAAAACGGGTAAAACTCTTATTGGATGTCTTATGGTTGATGAAGCAATGGACATGATGGCACTGACTAAAACGGGTAAAATGATCCGTGTCGATATGCAAACCATCTCTAAATCATCACGTAATACCAGTGGTGTTTACATTGTTAAAGGTGATGATGTCATCAGTATTTCACGATGTCCTAAAAATGAAGAACAAGACGAAGAAAATGATGACGAAAGCAATGAACAGCCAACTTTGGTATAGTTCTTGCTTAATCTAGTGCAATAAAGTAAAACTATAGAAGGTCATACTCATGAAAAAAATAGTTATTTCATTGGTTGCATTAGGTATTGTCTTCACTGGGTGTGTGAAACAAAATGAGTGTCTACCTACGCCTCCGCCGTCAGCCGAAGTAAAAGCATGTACTACTGCACAAAAGCCCGCAAATGCTCCTGAAAAAGAACATCTCTTAACAAAACAGAAACCACTTCGCATTATTGTCGTAGGACAGGGAGTTGCTCCATGTACCGGTACTTGTTCACCAGAACAAGCTTTAGTCCTTGCTAAGCGTGCTGCTATTGTTGATGGGTACCGTCTTATTGCAGAAAAAGTCAAAGGGGTTTATGTACAAGGTAATGACTACGTACATAACATGATGATTAAAAGTTCTAAGGTTCGTACCTATGTCGATGCTAATATTAGAAATGCTAATGTTGTTGATACCATGTATAAAGACGGTCTTTGCGAAGTAGAGATGGAAATTACCCTCAATTACTCACATCTTGCCTATTAATATTTATTAGCTCCATTTTAGGAGCTGATGAATATATTATTAGTTATCACAGTGCCACGAAAAATGCAAAATTACTGAATGAAAAAATATCTATTAGTCGTGCTATGACACCCTGTCATGGTGTTGCAGATGCAGAAATCACACTATACTTTTCTGGCAGTAAAAACTTAAAAGAGATAATAAAAGAGAATCGAAATGAGTTTCTCACCTACATCCAACGCCATGATTTACATGTAAAATCATTTGCTTCAAAAGGTAACAACAGTTATAGTGATTTAACTACGCTTACCATGTCTCCACAATGTTTTATAGTCACCATTAATGAAAGTTTTGCTATAATCTCAGCCTTAAAATAACTGAGGGAGCGCATATGAAAATAGCCATTGTCGAAGACGATATTAATATGCGTAAATCCCTGGAAATCGCCTTTGGTGACTACAGTGAATATGAAATTATCAGCTTCAAAAATGCCAAAGATGCACTCAAAAAACTGGACAAGACCTTTGAGCTTATCATAACAGATATTAACATGCCGGGAATGGATGGCATTGAGTTTGTCAAAACACTCAATGGAAAATATGAAGTCATTATTATGACGGGTAATGCTACTTTAGGTCGCGCTATTGAGTCTATTCATCTTGGTGTCAAAGATTTTTTACTCAAACCTTTCGATATTGACACTCTTGTTAGCGCCATTGAACGCTCTCATGATATTCAAGAAAAAGTCAAAGCCCATCAACCTAAAGCTATTAAAAGTAGCTCAAATGACTTTTTAGCAACATCTCCGGCACTTGAAAAAGTACTTCACATGACTGAAAAAGTAGCTCGAACCGATGCAAGTGTTATGCTTTTAGGTGAAAGTGGTGTCGGGAAAGAAGTATTTGCCAACCATATTCATAAAAATTCGCCTCGGGTAAAAAAGCCTTTTGTAGCTATTAATATGGCTGCCATTCCTAATAACCTCATTGAAAGTGAACTCTTTGGTTATGAAAAAGGAGCTTTTACCGATGCTACTGAGAGTAAAATGGGACAGTTTGAGCAGGCAAACAACGGTACACTCTTTTTAGATGAGATTGCTGAGATGCCTTATGAAGTGCAAGCAAAACTGCTTCGCGCACTTCAAGAACAAGAGATTCGCCGTTTAGGCTCACAAAAACATATTAAGATTGATGTCCGCATTATCTCTGCAACCAATGCAGATTTAAGTGAAAAAATTGCGAATGGAACATTTCGTGAAGATCTCTACTACCGTCTCAATACTATTCCAATTTATATTCCACCGCTTCGTGAACGCAGTGAAGAGATAATGCAAATTGCCAATGCAGTATTGATACAAAATTGTGACAAATACGGTTTTGAAACTAAAACATTCTCTAAAGCAGCGCAAGAAGCCTTACAGGAGTACAACTGGCCTGGAAATATTCGTGAACTCATTTCGGTAGTAGAACGCGCCACAATTTTAAGTGAAAGCGACGAGATTACAGCAGATAACCTCTTTTTACATAGCAGAGGTGTTACATCAAAACGTTCTATCTCAACTATGGAATATGATCTCATTTTAGAAGTTCTTGATTCAAGCAGCACCATAAGCGAAGCTGCCGATATGATAGGAATGAGTGAAACAACCTTGCAAAAAAAGATGAAAATACATAATATTAAGGAGAAGGATTGAAACAGTATAACGTTGCAGTTGTCGGCGCCAGCGGTGCCGTTGGTGAAGAAATCTTGCGTATTTTAGAAGAGATCGACTTTCCATTGAACAAACTTGTAGCACTTGCAAGTAGTCGCAGTGCAGGAAACACAATTACATTTAATGGGCACGAGATTGTAATTAAAGAATTGACAGAAACTGTATTTGTAGAAGAAAACATTGAGATTGCTCTCTTTAGCGCCGGCGGCAGTGTCTCTGCAAAATTTGCACCCTACGCGGCAGAAGCCGGAGCAGTTGTTATTGATAATACCAGCCATTTTAGAATGGATGAAGAGGTTCCTCTTGTAGTTCCAGAAGTTAATCCCCAAGATATCGCTTCATGGAGAAAACGCGGTATTATTGCCAATCCTAACTGCTCTACCATTCAGATGGTACAAGCACTCAAGCCGCTTGACAGTGCCTATGATCTCATTCGTGTTGATGTGAGTACTTATCAGGCAACTTCAGGTGCAGGAAAAACTGCTATGGAAGAGCTTGTAACACAGATGCAAGACTTTTTTGCCTTTAAGCTTGATGAGAGTGCACATAACAGTTTTCCGCATCAAATTGCTCTGAATGTCATTCCTCAAATTGACGTATTTACAGAAAATGGTTACACTAAAGAAGAGATGAAAATGGTCAACGAGACCTGCAAAATCTTACATAAAAATATTGAAGTCAGTGCAACATGTGTCCGTGTTCCAACTCTTCGCGGTCATGCCGAATCATTAACACTGACATTTGATTCTGATGTCTCAGCCAGTGAAGCGCGTGAGCTCCTTGAAAAGGCTCCAAATATTATTGTTGTTGATAACATAAAAGAGAATGAATACCCGATGCCAGCAGCTTGTGTTGATAAAAATGAGACCTTTGTCGGTCGAATCAGAAATGACACCTATCGTGACAACATCCTTCACTTATGGGTAGTTGCCGATAACTTGCGTGTTGGTGCGGCAACAAATGCGGTACGTATTGCACAAAAATGGATTGAAATGGAAGGAGAAAAATAATGTTGGAAAAAATCTTTGAAAATGGACTGTGGAGTTCACGCTTCATGGTCATACTTGCTGTAGTTTTTGGTCTTATTGGCGCAGTAGTGCTCTTTGCAGTTGCGAGCGTTGACATCTTTGTAACAGCGAACTATGTATTTACTACGTATACAACCGGCGCACACCCTGAACGCTTTCATGAAGATGTCGTTGGTGGAATTATTGGCGCAGTTGACTTATACCTAATTGGTGTAGTTATGTTGATTTTTTCTTTTGGTCTTTATGAACTGTTTATATCTGACATTGATGCAGCAAAAAATGATGACGGTATAGAAAATCAACTATTAGCTATCCATTCACTTGACCAACTTAAAGATAAAATCTCTAAAGTTATTGTCATGGTTTTAGTGGTTGGCTTTTTCCAAAAAGTTGGACATATAGAATACACTACCGCTTTAGATATGTTTTATCTTGCACTCTCAATTACTGCAGTATCAGTTGGACTCTACTTTCTGGGAAAAGTAGGAAAAAAATAAAAAACTTAAAAAACAAGGATTAAAATGAATAAAATATTTGTAGATGCATGTTTTGGCAAAAAGACGCCATACACTCCGGTTTGGATGATGAGACAAGCGGGTCGTTACCTGCCAGAGTACATGAAAGTTCGCGCTGAAGCGGGTAACTTTTTAAACCTTTGTCATGACCCTAAAAGAGCGTGTGAAGTAACACTTCAGCCAATAGACATTGTTGGTGTTGATGCAGCTATCTTGTTTAGCGACATCCTGGTGATTCCCGATGAGATGGGAATGGACTTAGAGTTCATTAAAGGTGAAGGTCCAAAGTTTAATGATCCGATTACTTGCGAAGAAGACATTGACAGACTCATCGGTGGTGACGAAGCTGCTTCTAAACTTACGTATGTTTTTGACACCATCAAGCTCATTAGAGCAGAACTTGCAGACGATAAAGCGCTTATTGGCTTTACCGGTGCTCCATGGACATTAGCAACTTACATGATTGAAGGACAAGGTACAAAAACTTACAATATCTGTAAAAAAATGATGTACTCAAACCCTGAACTACTTCATAAAATACTTGCTAAAGTAACCGAAGTTGTCAAACTTTATATGGAAAAACAGATTGAAGCGGGTATTGACGTTGTTCAGATTTTTGACTCATGGGCAGCAGCAATTGAACCGAATAAATATGATGAGTTTTCTTGGAAATACATGGTTGAAATCTCAGATTATCTCAAAGAGAAATATCCAAATATTCCTATTATCATGTTCCCAAAAGGTATTCCTGCATTCTTAGATAAAGTTTACGGGAACTTTGATGTATTTGGTGTGGACTGGTCAACTCCTATGGCACTGGCAAAAGAGAAACTCGGAGACAAATACGTTCTTCAAGGAAATATGGAACCATGCAGACTCTACTCTAAAGAGGCGACTACAGAAGCTATAGAAGCGATACAAGAGACTATGGGTACATCACGTCATATTTTCAATCTTGGTCACGGTATTCTTCCTGATGTTCCGGTAGAAAATGCAATACACTTTGTAAGTGAATGTCAAAGAATTAGTAAAAAATAGGGGTTAACGTATGTTGAAATTTTTATTGCAGATTGGATTGATTGTTTTTTTTACTACGGGCTGTTCACAAATCTACTATGCCGGTATGGAAAAAGTAGGCGTTCACAAACGTGACATCATGGTTGATCGTGTAGAGAATGTTCAAGAGTCTCAAGAGGATGCACAAGAAGAGTTCAAGTCGGCTTTAGAACAGTTTGGTTCACTTGTGACTATTGAAGAGACTGGTCTAAAAAAAGCGTATGACAAATTCAGCAGTCAGTACGACGATGCTAAAGAGGCAGCTGAAGATCTCAACAAAGATATTAACAAACTCGAAGATGTCTCTTTAGCACTTTTTAAAGAGTGGGAAGAAGAGATTACTCAATATCAAAATGCCAAACTCAAATCGCAAAGTAAAACAAAACTTCGCAATACTAAAGCCAAATACAAAAAGATGATGCAATCAATGCGCAGATCTGAAAAAAGTATGAAACCGATCTTGGCTACATTTTATGACAATGTACTTACACTAAAGCATTCCCTTAATGCACAGGCTATTGGTGCTTTACATGGAGAGTTTAACACACTCAAAGGTAATGTTAATCTCTTAATCAATCAGATGAATACATCGATTAAAGAGTCTAATAAATTCATTCAAGAGATGCAGTAGCACACACATTTCATTATGAATATTATTTTTGGACCTGTTATTTCACGCCGTTTTGGCAGTTCACTGGGGATTGACCTCTCCCCTACTCATAAGCAGTGTAATTTTGACTGTCTTTATTGTGAACTAGCCCCTGCTGTGACCATTCAACAACAAGAAAAAAGCATCACGGTTGCAGACATTATTAAGGAACTGACACTGGCCTTAAAAGAGCATGACAACATTGATGTCATCACCATTACAGCCAATGGAGAACCCACACTCTACCCTCACCTTGATGAACTTATTGATGCTATTAATGTCATTAAAGGTAAAATTCAAACACTCATCTTAACCAACAGTGCAACATTGGTTGATTCTAAAGTTTATAACATACTACTCAAATTCGATCAGGTAAAGCTCTCTTTAGATGCCATCAGCAGTGATGTATTTAAAAAAATTGACCGACCCCATCATAATATTAATATTTTACATGTAAAAGATGCTGTCATAGAATTTTCTAAAGCTTACACTGGAAAACTCTTTATTGAAATACTTTTTGTTCATACATTAAACGATACCGATGAAGAAATAGCACTGCTGAATGAAACACTTCTACATGTAAATTGTGAACGCATTGACATCGGTACTATTGACCGTCCGCCAGCCTACCCTGTTATGGGCATTTCGTACAGTGAACTTCATGACATTGCACATAAATTTGATGCCTCCCTGCCTATTCATATTGCTTCACGTCAACATGCAGAGTCGTGTCAATCACACTACAGTAAAGAAGAAATTCTTAACACATTAGACAAGCGACCACTCACCTATGATGATATCACTTTACTTTTTGATGATGAGACAAAAAATAGCCTCATAGAGCTAATTAATGACAAAAAAGTGAGTGAAGTGGAACGCTCCAACCTGCTCTTTTTAGTGCCTACAAAAAACATTGAGAGAAAACGCCAAAAATCTTGACAAAAACGCGTGCTTTGCGTATAATTGCGGCTCATAAAATATTCCGGATTAGCTCAGCGGTAGAGTAGGTGACTGTTAATCACTTGGTCACTG
>CAYZUN010000013.1:0-33428 GCA_964481625.1 uncultured Sulfurimonas sp. | reverse complement strand
ATACAAAAGGATACACTATGAAAAAAGCAATTAATATCCGTATGGATGAAACATTATTAACAGATTTGGATTCTTATGCACATGAACTTGAACGTTCTCGTACTTATATTATTGAAAAAGCGGTTAGCACCTACTTTGACACACTTGATGAAATGATTTCAGACAAAAGAATTGATGAACTAAAAGCTGGAAAAACTAAAGTTTATTCTCTTGAAGAAGTGGCTAAAAGGCTTGGTCTTAATTAATGTTTAAAATCATTATTCCAAAAGCCACTTTCAAAGAATTAAAAAAAATTGATTCTGAAAACCAGAAACTTGTTTATTCAAAAATCAAAGACCTTGAAGCAGGTATTTTTACATCTGATAAAGCTTTAAAAGGAAAACATAAAGATAAATTTAGGAAACGAGCTGGAAACTATAGAATAGTTTATTTAAAAGAAAATGAAATTTTACTAATTACTCTTATTCGAATTGCTCATAGAAAAGAAGTTTACTAAAAATCTAACAAGTACGCGGAGCCAATACTGAACCCGCTATTGATATATGGAACGAGAAAATATTTCCATTTTTCAATATGCCGGCTTGTGCCGGTATATCTATCTATAAAAACTATAGACATGTATTATTATGGACTAAATTATCCATAATATATATGGATTAATCTCTCTATTTATGTTATAATCTACAAATATTATAGATAAGGAGAGCAAAATGTTATTTCAATATGGAAAGCCTGTTACGGGATCTCTTTTTTATGATCGCAGCAAAATGAAAAAAAAAGCTATCGATTTTATCCATATAAATCAAAGTTTTATGCTAAAAGCGCCGAGAAGATATGGTAAAACATCATTAATCAAGTATGTTTTAGAAGAGAAAAATAAAGAATATTTTTATGGGGACTTGCGAAAACTACCACGCTTAGCCCTTTTTAATGAAAACCTCATCAATTATGCATATTCTCGTGCCGGCATTACCGGTTTTGCAAATCAAGTAAAAGAGAACGTTGTCGCTTTTTTAAGGAAACATAAAACAGATATAAAAATCAACATAGATATATTAGAACTCTCAACTGAACTATTTTCTAACGATAAGACTACAGATTGTGAGCGCCTTATTAATGCTTTAGATACTGCAGATAAAGTAGCTAAAGAACTCAATGAAGTATTTTATATAGTTTTAGATGAGTTCCAAGAGATCAAACGACACGCATGTAGTGGCAGTGATATTTTAGAAGTTATACGTGGTGTTATTCAACATCATGACAATGTGTGTTATATCTTTCTTGGCTCACATCCTACTTTAATGACAGAGATATTTGAAAATAAAAAATCTCCATTTTATAACTTTTGCAGAAAGATTAAACTTGACTCGTTCGATTTAGATGAACTTGAGCCGGAACTTTTAGAAGCTTTTAAGTCTAGAAATATAGTTTTTGAAACTCCTTCAGATTTAAGGCTTATACTTGAGCGCTTAAATGGACATCCTGCCAATACTATGCTAGTGATGCAAAATATTGAACGTCATGCTATGGGTATGGACTTAAAACTAATTAAAAAAGAAGATATTGATAATGCTTTCTTAGATGCCCTAGATGAGCTAGAAGACTTGATGGATCATTACATTTCAGAACTGCAATCTAAAGAGCACTTGTATGATGTTATATATCGTCTTGCCAATAATGAAGACCAAGTTTTAGAATCACGCTCTTTGTATCAAAAATATAAAACTCTTGAAACCATGGGATATGTCATTAAAGAAGGTCGAGGAGAATATAAAATAATTGACGGGTTACTAGAAGAGGCTCTAAAGGCAGTATGGCAAACTTGAAAGGTAGCAAATCAACGAAATTTGATGCATTATTAAATATTTTATGTAATAAGCTGCGAGACCTCTCGCATCGCCTCGATTAACTCCTCTTTACTTTCAAAAAGAAGTTCAATTCTATTTTTTGGCACCTCCTCTAAAGGGTCAAAATCAAAGACTAACACGTATGAAGCGATCTTAATAACATCTTGTTTTAGTTCAGCCCATTCTAACGAAACCTGAGCGCTCTCACCAGCTGCGTTAACAGTGGCTGCAGGGTAGAGTCGTGTTGTTTTACTCAAGTCAATTTCATAACCTTGGGAGTGATATATCATACTTAATCCTTAATCTCTTTAAGCTCAAAATTTCTATAAAGCCAACGATAATACAAGCCTCCACATAAAAACAGACCGCCCAAAATATAGGTAATTATCTGGAGTGACATATTGAATTCTGCAAGAAAACCAATTAACATTGATGTCGAAGCGGCTACTAATAAAAAGAGCATATCATTGTATGCCACCACTCTACCATAGTAGGCTTCATCGGTATGATGCTGCAACATAGTGTAGGTATATGACCATAATGTCGTGGTACATAAACCTACCAGGACTGAAGCAACTAATGAGAGGTAGAAATTTTTTATTACAATCCCCCATATTATAATAGCTAAAGCTTGAAACCAAAACAGATAGAGCAACTTTTTATTGTTCAAATGCTTTCCAATAAGAATAGGACCAACAACAAGACCTAATGCTCGTGATGCATGTAAAAGCCCAATGGCCAATGATGTAGCAATAATATGACTATAATATTCATTAACCATCAATGCTACGAGCGCATCAAAAGCAGTCAAACCAACAATGGCATGAAGCAGTAAAAGAAAAAAGACTTTACGGTCATTTTTAATATATACAAATGTATCAAAAAGCATCTCTAAAATTTTCTCCTGCTTGCTCGAAAGTTTCACCTCAATCTTCAATGAGTAGAGCATTAAAAATGCAATAATAAAGAGTAGACCATCAAGAACAAATGCCACCGTAACACCAACCTTATAAACAACAAATCCACTAATTGCCATACCAAAAGTATATGACAGTGACCAGATAATTGAATGAATCTCATTAGCGAGCTGCAGTTTTTTTACATGTAAAATTTTAGGAAGCAGTGCCATCTCAAGCGTAAAATAAAAACTTGCAGCTGCCATACGCACTACAATAAGAACAAACAGCAGCCAAATTTCAGAGATATCAGTGACCATTACGAGTAAAAATGTTGCCACAATTTCAATAAATAGGGTTAAGAGCATCATCTTTTTAGGATGAAACCGATCAATTAGGACACCACTAAAAGGCGCTTGCAGCACTCCGGGTAAAAAATGAAGTGCCGCAGTTATGGCAATGATGCTAGCAGATACACCAAGATCTAGCAGTAAAGTATAGATAGCGACATTGCTAAACCATGCACCAAAATAGGCAATCAGTTGAATAATTGAGAGTCGGGCCAAGATAGGTTCTTGTTGCAAAAGTTGTAAATAGCGTTTCATAATGGAAGCGTAACATAATAAATAGATTTCAATGAAAAACAATTTAAGTATTTTTTTTCTTAGCCGATATTGGGAGTAAGAATTACTGGAAGAAAGGAGTCATTATGGAACTTATGCAAAATGTAGCCAAGATGCAAAACTCTCAGATGAACACGGCTAAAACTGAAAGTAGTGCCGTGCAGATGCAACAGCATCAAGCTCAGGCAATTCAGAAGGCTGAAATTAAGCAAGAACAGCAATCTGACCAGAATCAGGTAAAAAAGATTGATACCGAGAAAGAGATGAGCCAATTGATTAAAGAGCTTAATGATGCCATTAGCCCATTTAGAACCTCACTGAAATTTGGCTTTGACAATACCTCAGATGACTTTTATGTTTCTGTTATTGAGTCAAAAACCAATCGAATGTTAAGCCGTTTCCCAGCAGAACAAGCAGTATCATTTTTGCCAAAAATTCAAGAAGTAAATGGGTTATTATTTGATCAAAAAGGATAGCCTAATCCGTCAGAGCATATTACGTTTAAGTCGATAAACAAAGGGATACCATGAATAATTTAGCATATAATACTTACGCACAAAACAATGTTTCCATAGAGTCTCCCCAAAAATTGATTGAGATGCTATATGAGGGAATTTTAAGATTTAATACTCGAGCTGCCATGGCGATTTCATCAAAAAATATTGAAAAAAAAGCTTACTGGCTTAATCGTTCCATGGCAATTTTTGTTGAACTCATCTCAACATTAGACGACTCTAAGGGTGACATCACAAAATATTTAAATGGTCTGTATAGTTACCAGTTAGAGTTACTTCTTGAAGCTAACATACAAAACTCTACGGAGAAACTTGACGAAGTTAATAACGTTGTTAAAGGTTTACTAGAGGCATGGAGAGAAACAACAAATGTGACTCAGACTGTTTAAAGCTAAACACTAATACTTAATTTTTTACATGTAATTTCTCTTTAGGACATCTCTAAACTTTTTTTGCTATAATCGCGTCAATATTTTATAGTTTATGTCTCATAATACCTAAGGAACACGATGAAAAAAGAAGTGAAAAAAGTTGTTTTAGCCTATTCAGGAGGACTTGACACCAGTATTATCCTAAAATGGCTACAAGATGAATACCGTTGTGAAGTTGTTACTTTTACTGCTGATATTGGTCAAGGTGAAGAGGTTGAGCCTGCCCGTGCTAAAGCCCTAGAACTTGGTATTAAACCCGAAAATATTTTCATTGATGACTTAAGAGAAGAATTTGTTCGCGATTATGTCTTCCCAATGTTTCGCGCTAATGCAATTTATGAGGGAGAATACCTTCTAGGAACATCTATTGCACGTCCACTCATTTCTAAACGTCAAGTAGAAATTGCAAAAATCACCGGAGCTGACGGAGTAAGCCACGGTGCAACCGGTAAAGGAAACGATCAAGTCCGTTTTGAGCTGGGCTACCTTGGTCAAGACTCAACTCTTACCATCATCGCGCCGTGGAGAGAGTGGGATCTTAACTCTCGTGAATCACTGCTCAAATATGCTGAAGAACACGATATTAAAATTGAGAAAAAAGGTAAAAAATCACCTTACTCAATGGATGCAAACCTTCTTCACATCTCGTACGAGGGTGGTATTTTAGAAGACCCTGATGCAGAGCCCGAAGAAAGTATGTGGTTATGGACAACATCACCTGAAAATGCTCCAGATGTTGCTGAGTATATTACACTCGGTTTTAAAAACGGAGACCCGGTAACACTTAACGGTGATGCACTCTCCCCTGCAACTATGTTAGCAGAACTTAACTGTCTAGGCGGTAAACATGGTATTGGTCGTGCCGATATTGTAGAGAACCGTTTTGTCGGTATGAAGAGCCGTGGATGTTATGAGACTCCAGGTGGAACAATTATGCTAAAAGCACACCGCGCAATAGAATCTCTTTGCTTAGATAGAGAAGAAGCGCATCTAAAAGATGAGCTAATGCCTCGTTATGCCAAGCTGATTTACAATGGATTTTGGTTTGCACCGGAGCGTGAAATGCTTCAAGCTGCCATCGATAAAACTCAAGAAAATGTTGAGGGAACGGTGAAATTAAAACTTTACAAAGGTGGTATTAGTGTGATAGGTCGAGCCTCAGAAAAATCACTTTTTAATTCGGAATATTGTACATTTGAAGAAGATGAAGTATATGATCAAAAAGATGCAGCCGGTTTCATAAAACTCAATGCCCTTCGGTTTATTATCGAAGGTAAAGCTAGAAAAAAATAGATTAATAGGAATTATTAATGAGTATGATTAAAATCGATATGAATTCACCTGAATTTCAGGCTGAAATGGAAAAAACTCTTAAATTTACTGATAAAGTCGTTAAGCAGTTCAACTGGGTCTATAACCCCCAAATTGAGGTTAATGAAGGCGTACAGATGGGTCTTGCCAGAAACAAGATGATGTATGGTAAAAGATTTTGTCCCTGTTTTATGGTTGAAGAGGTTGATGGAAAAGCAAAAAGTGTTGATGATAGAATCTGTCCTTGCAAACCTGCAATTGAGCATGAACTTCCAGAAGTTGGTGCATGTCACTGCGGGATATTCTGTACTCAGGAATTTGCAGCAGCAAAACGTATTGAACTTGGTATGGAAGAGGCGGTTCATACACACTCTCGTGGTTTGACAAAAGAGGAATGTGAACTCCTCCTAACTCAAAATGATCTTGACGGTGATGAGCTTCATGCATTAATGGAAGCACGAGAGATTGACATGGTTCAATTTAAACTCATTGACGTACGTGAGCATATGGAGTGGCAGATGGGACGCATTAAAGGTGCTGACTTACTCATACCGACAAGTAGCTTTTTTAATACCTTAGATGAAGCAGAACTAAATAAAGAAGAAAATATTATTCTCTATTGTCATGTCGGAAGCCGTAGTTCACACTGCCAAAGAATTATGAACGATATGGGATATAACAACGTTGGAAACCTCGTGCATGGGATTGTTTCATACAGCGGCGAAACTATTAAATAATATTGGAGAATCATGAAAGTACTATTAATTAAAGATGTTAAAGGTCTTGGCAAAGCAGGCGAAATAAAAGAAGTTAAAGATGGTTATGGGCAAAACTATTTAATCGGAAAAGGTTTTGCCAAACACGCAACTAATGAAGTTGTGAAGAAACATAATGCAAGTGAACGTAAAAAAGCTGAGGCTGAAGCAAATGAGATTGAAGCCATGAATGCACTCTGTGTGAAGCTTGATAAACTTCAAATACTCATTAGCAAAAAACTTGGTAACACGGGACACCTTTTTGGTTCTGTTACTAAAGAAGAGATTGCTCACGCATTACAAGAGCAACATGGAATTGAAATTGACAAAAAACATATTAATCATAAAGAAACGATTAAGATGACAGGAACTCACAACCTTGACCTGAAGCTAGGTCACGGTATTCATGCAACACTACATATAGAAGTTAAGGGAGAGTAATGTTTGAAGCAACAACTATACTGGCTTTTAAAGGTGACAAAAAAGCTGTTATAGGAGGCGATGGACAAGTCTCTTTTGGCAACACTGTTTTAAAAAATAATGCCACTAAAATCAGGCGTCTTCATAATGGACAAATCTTAGCCGGTTTTGCCGGTTCTACTGCCGATGCTTTTAATCTCTTTGATATGTTTGAAGATCATTTAGAGCAACAACATGGCGATTTAATGAAATCAGTTATTGATTTTTCTAAAGCGTGGCGAAAAGATAAAGTTTTGCGTCGACTCGAAGCGATGATGATTGTTTTAAATACAAAACATATTTTTATATTAACCGGAAACGGTGATGTTGTAGAGCCTGAAGATGGTGCTATTGCATCGATTGGAAGCGGTGGCAATTATGCCATAGCAGCTGCACGGGCTCTCAATAAGCATGCCGATATGGATGAAGAAGCACTTGTAAAAGAGAGCTTGCATATTGCGGCTGATCTTTGTATCTACACCAATCATGAAATTAAAACGCTTGTTATGGAGGCAAAATCATGAACATGATTCCTCGCGAAACCGTCGCGTACCTTGATGATTATATTATTGGTCAGGATAAAGCAAAACGAACCATCGCGTTAGCACTTCGAAGCCGCTATAGACGAATGCAGTTAAGCCAAGAACTCCAAGATGAAATTATGCCTAAAAATATCTTGATGATTGGATCAACCGGAGTGGGCAAAACTGAAATTTCAAGACGACTGGCAAAAATGATGAATCTTCCTTTTATTAAAGTGGAAGCTTCCAAGTTTACCGAAGTCGGTTTTGTAGGGCGTGACGTCGAGTCAATGGTACGTGATCTTGTCATCACTTCTATTGGACTGGTTAAAGATGAGCATCAAATAAAAAATGAATCTGCAATTGAAGCCTATGTACTTAACAAGATTGTCGAAAAACTACTGCCGCCACTCCCCTCTTTAGCTAATGATACAAAAAAGCAGGAGTATAAAACCTCAAAAGAACGCATGAAAGCAAAAGTGCTGAGCGGTGAGATGGATGAACGTGTGATTGAAATTGAAATGCCAAAAATGAGCATTGAATTTAACGATACCAATATGTCTCCGGATATGGCAAAAGTTCAAGAGTCATTCTCAAAAATGTTCAGCTCATTCAATAAAGAAGATGCAAAAAAAGAAATTAACATTAAAGAAGCAAAAACCGTTCTAAAAAATGAAGCAAACGATAAACTTCTTGATATGGATGCCATTACCAAAGAAGCACTTAAACGTACGGAACAAGGTGGTATTATCTTTTTAGATGAGATCGATAAAATTGCCGTCAGTGCTAAAAGTGAAGGTCGTAATGATCCAAGCAAAGAGGGTGTTCAGCGTGACCTGCTACCGATTGTTGAAGGCAGTACCGTCACAACGAAATATGGTGCTATTAAAACCGACCATATTCTTTTTATTGCTGCAGGTGCATTCCACAAGGTTAAGCCAAGTGATCTGATTCCCGAACTGCAAGGACGCTTTCCACTTCGCGTGGAGCTGGAATCATTAACTGAAGAGGTACTCTATAAAATTCTATCACAAACAAAAAACTCTCTACTTCGCCAATATGAGGCACTTCTAGGAGTTGAAGATGTTCAGCTTGAATTTGATGAGAGTGCCATTAAAGCCATGGCACACCTCTCTCAAAAAGCAAACGAAAAGACAGAAGATATCGGTGCACGTCGTCTTCATACCGTACTTGAAAAGGTACTCGAAGACATTAGCTTTGATGCCGATAAGCATTGTGGTCAAAAAGTCATTATTGATGCTGATACCGTTCATGAAAAACTTGATATCATCATCGAAGATGAAGATACATCACGATATATTCTCTAAGGATTTATGATGAGCAAAGCAGGATTTGTAGCATTAGTGGGTCGTCCAAATGCGGGTAAGAGTACTCTAATGAATTGGATATTGGGTGAAAAAATTGCTCTTGTAAGCCAAAAAGCCAATGCTACACGTAAACGTCTTAATGCCATTGTCATGCATAAAGACAACCAACTTATTTTTGTTGACACACCTGGTTTACATGTAAAAGAGAAACTCCTTAATCAGTTTATGCTAGAAGAGGCATTAAAAGCTATTGGTGATTGTGATGTTATTGTCTATTTAGCTCCTGTTACCGACTCAACGGAACATTATGAAGAGTTTTTAGCCCTAAACAAGAAGAACCGAAAACATATTATTGTACTGAGTAAAATTGATTTAGTTTCACAAGAGAGACTCTTTAAAACTATCGCCTCATACAATCAATACAGTGATAAATTTGAAGCACTCATCCCTATGTCTGTCAATAAAAGTGTTGGACGTGAAGACCTGCTTGACATCATCACAAAACATCTTGATGAATCACCATACCTGTACGATCCTGACGACATTACCACAGAGATGTTACGTAATATCTATAAAGAGTTTATTCGTGAAGCTATTTTTGAAAATATTAGTGATGAAATCCCTTATGAATCAGATGTCTTAATTGATAAGATTGAAGAAGGTGGCAAAGTTGAAAAAATCAGAGCTACCATCATTATTCAAAAAGAGAGCCAAAAAGGTATTATTATCGGTCGTGGTGGTGAAGCCATTAAACGAATTGGTCGTGATGCACGCTTAAAAATTGAAGAACTTGCAGGAAAAAAAGTCTTCCTAGAGCTTTTTGTCAGTGTAAAAAAAGGGTGGACAAACGATAAGAAATTTTTAGAGGATATGGGATACCAATGAAAATCATATTACTACTTATATATTTAGTACTTTACATTAATGCGGCACCTATTGCAACAGTATATAGAGAACAGGGTATGCAAGCAGTAGAGAAAGCACTCAATAAACATCTTACGCAAAAAAGCTACTGGGAAAAAGAACTTCACGCACTTGATACCTCATTTGGATATTTTGAGAACCTCGATTCTATTATCACTTGCGATAAAGACCGATCTAAACTCTATCTGTACAAAAAAAATAAAAAAGGCAAATACCTTCTCGTAAATACATTTGGGGCAATGACTGGAAAAATCAATGGCGATAAGCAGATAGAAGGCGATCATAAGACACCTCTTGGAATCTACAGTTTAACTAGTAAAATTACCAATCCTGACCCTTTTTACGGTCCCTTGGCTTTTGTTACTTCATATCCTAATCTTTATGACAAAATTCGTGGAAAAAATGGGTCGGGAATCTGGATTCACGGTCTTCCAATAGAAGGAAGTCGTGATAAGTTCACAAGAGGATGTATCGCTATAGAAAATGATAATATCTGTAAGTTGGATCAAAACATCTCCATTGAAAATACCCTACTAATTATTGATCAGGAACATCATAAAAAAGCTCTTAAAGATGACTTGGCCACTATTCTTGCAAAACTTTTTGAATGGCGATATGCTTGGATTTATAATGACTATGAACGTTATATTAACTTTTATGATCCTACTTTCATACGATTTGACAATATGAATTACAATACATTTAAACAATACAAGCGCCGTATTTTTAACTACAATGATAAAAAAAATATTCATTTCTCAAATATTAAAGTTACTCCTTACCCAGGAGAAGATGATAATATTTATATGATTACATTTTATGAGGCTTATCACTCTAAACGCATCACTTTTAATGGTGAGAAAACTCTTATTATCAAACAAGACAATGAGACAATTTCTATAATTTCTGAAAGATAAATTACAACATTATCTCCCTTAATATTATTAAAATCGTGTTTTTATCACGATTTGTGATAAAAATACTTTTTTTTTGAGTCATATAAAAAAACATTTAAGTTTAATTTTGCTATAATCGAGTAATAATAAATGATTGTATTAAAGTTATTCGTATCTTATCCGATATTATAGTTATCATAGTATCAAATAGGGTAAAGTTGGAATTACTTTTGTAATTTTGATTAATATTATAGTATCAAAAATTAACTTGGGTTGTACAAATGAAATTAGTTAAATTCAGTAAAGAGTAATTACGTGAAGGCAAAAGAAAAAAAGTCTAAGTTTACTAGTAGCCTTTCTATCAATCCTTACAGTCAAGTTTTCTACAAAATTGATGATGGATCTCTAAGCGTTGAGAAGAAACCTGGCTTTGACAAACATCAGCAGACAATTGCTTTTTTAAATAATAAGAGTTTTATATCAACACTAGTGAGTATTAGCAAGAATATTCCCGAAGATGACCTCCAAGATGCTCTAGAGAACAAAGTTTATGAAGAGTTGGCACTTGACTTAGCTGTTGAGTATTCCATACAGTTTGTAGAGTATTTTGATTCTTCAGATGAGACAAATAGACACTTTCATGCCTTTGTGGTTGAGCCAGAAATATTAGAAGATGAATTTGCTCAGAGTGTTGATAAAATTAAATATATTGATCAAATTGTACCCATTCCTCTACTACTCAAACCCCTCTATCAAAAAGAGCTGATTTTAGACAGTGGCGTACACTGTTTTATCTATTTTCAAGAGCATGATGCATTTTTAGCAATCTATAATAATCAAGAGTTTGTCTACACAAAATCTTTAAAATACTCTATGACTTTTATGCATGAGACATTTTGTGAACTCCTAGGTGAACAGATTAGCTATACTGAATTTATTCGACTTATGTCACAAGAGGGACTCAGTACTCTTAACCATGAACATCAAAAACATATTATTAAACTCTTGGGTGATACTTTTTTACATGTAAATGATGTCTTGACTTATGCCAAAAGAGCCTATAATTTGAGCAATATTGACCAAATTTTTATTGGTTCTTACATAGGAGGCGTCCCAGGTATTGATGAATATTCTCAAACCTATTTAGGCATTGCAACTGACTTGTTTAAATTTGACTACAGTTTTACCGATGGTGGAACTTATATAGATGAAATTCATGCTCTTATGCACCTATACCTAAATCAAGATGAGATAGAGCAATATGAATGTAACTTTACAATCTATCATCGACCTCCTCCTTTTAGCAAGCGAAGCAGTGGTCAATCTATTATTATTTTAGCGGCATCGGTTCTCTTTGCTTTTGCGTATCCGGTCGCCTATTGGAGTTTAACATATACTGAACAAGTTCACTACAAAATACTTGATGACATCTATACAAAAACACATGCATCCCGTCTTGTAAGGGAATCGACCATTACTTTAAAAGAGCAACAAAAAAATGAGGCCAATACCCTTTTAACAGCTGAAAAAAATGCTTATGATGAGAAAAAGCAGACATTAATTAAAATTCATGATGTTAAAGTCAATTATCCAATGAAAGCAACATTGTTAACACAATTTACTAATGACTTTAATAAGTTTAATACGAAACTTGATGAAGTTATCTATACAGAAAATAATGATACCAAAGAGTTTACATTCTCACTAATAGCCAAAAAAGACAGAGACATCACATCACTTGTTAAGCACCTGACCAAAGTAAAATCTGAGCAATATGATTTTCGTCTTGATGAAATAATCTATGACAGCCAAGAGATGGTTTATATCGGAAAACTAAAGGCTCAACTATGAATATAGGTATTGAAAATTTCTTATATAACATTGACCAAAACTTGGCTAAAAAAACGCAAAAAGACAAATATCTTCTTTATGCAATGATTTTTTCTGCTATTTTTGCTATCTCCTATCTTCTCTTTTGGGAAAGTTCAGAAAAAGAGTTTAAAAAAATAAGAAATGAAGTAACCACTCTTGAGAGTCAACTCGAAATTGATAAACGATATTTGCAATCAAATCCTGAATCAAAAATTGTACAAATCGAAAATGAAACAGTTCAAATTAAAAAAAGCTATACCGAATATCAAGACTATAACTCTTATATTAAGTTTCAAATTGAGCAAATCTCATCGCTATTTTATGATGAAGAAACTTGGGGATCGTATATTCATTCTATTGCAAAAAATGCAAAAAAATATGATATTAAGCTACAAAGATTTGGCAATACGTTCACAAGTGACTCAAGAGCATTTGGACATGTTTTAGATATCTCGGTTCGTTTGACTGGAAACTATACCAATACTCTAAAGTTCATTAATTCATTAGAACAGAGTTTTTTAGTCGTCGACTTGCATGATTTTAATATGAGTGCAACGCACATCTTATCGACAGACCTTAATATCTCTGTTTGGGGAATCACACAATGACATTTAAACTTTTTCAACTCATTTTCATTGCTCTTGCTTGTTCACTTTTAGCAGCACAAGACAATTTAGCATGGGTAGACCAGCAAATAGCAGCAATCCAGCCTAAACGTGCCGGTATATCAGATACAAAAATTTCTGGAATTGCCAGTCCTATTAAGTATCAAGAGCTTCAAGAAGATAATGCAGATTCGGATAGCACCAAGTCGCCCATAGTGCATACAGAGCTTGCAGAGCCCATTAAACCACTTAAGGTTGTAGCGATTCTCAACAACAGTGCTTTAATTGATGGTCAATGGTTAAAAGTCAGTGATACAGTTCGCGGCCATAAAATTAAAATGATAAATAGTGACAATGTCCTACTTCAAAGTAGCAATAAAAAGTTAAAGCTCTTTATCAAAGAAAAAAACGATAAAATAAAAATTCAAATCAACTAGGATGTACTTTATGAAACAGTTAATAGATATGAAAGCAATGAAAGCCATTATATTCAGTATTTCGGTAACCCTTATGCCTTCTATCGCAGTAGCAGATTGTACGTATGAATTATTTACAATCTCATCTGCAAAAGGTACAACTATCAATAGTTTTATTGATCAAATCACTGATGAATGTCATTATAGTGTTATTGTTACTGACAATGACGCAGAAGCAATATTAAACCAAGCGATGAATAAAACAAATATTAAAAATATGACAATTAATGAGGTACTTAATTTTGTCTTGAAAGAGAATAATTTAGCCTATACATTACAAAACAATATCTTAAGAATATCATACTTACAAACCAAAACGTACCATATAGACTATATTATCTCTCAAAGAAAGAGTACAGGAAGTACTGATATTACGCTAAGCAGTTCACCTAACAATCAAAATAGAGGAGGTTCTGGAGGAGGATCATCTGCTACTCAAGGTCAAGGCAATAGTAAATCAGACTCAGGAATTAAAATTGAAAGTAGCGACGAAGTCAAATTTTGGGAAAATTTAGACATAGAACTTCAAACAGTACTTAATCGTCCAGAGGACAGCTATGAAGCAACACAACCTCTTATTAACAAAAATGCCGGTCTCATTACGGTTACCGCAACCTCTAAGCAGATAACACGACTCGATGAATATATTAAGATACTTCAAGAGAAAATACAGTACCAAGTACTTATTGATGTTCACATGTTTGGAGTCACCTTTAGCGATACTAAAAGTACTGGTATTGATTGGGCGCAACTCTATGCATTACAAAATTTAAGTGTAAAAATTGATAGACTCTCGGTTAAAAATGTTACTGAATTTAAAAATAGTCTTATCACAGAAGGAACTTATGGTGGACCAAGCGATACTGCACGTCTTTTCCAAATTAGTGGTGGTGGCTCGCTTAAAGAGGTTATTAAATTTTTAAAGACACAAGGAGATGTCTATTCTATCTCAAATCCTAAAGTCTTAACACTTAATAATCAGCCGGCACTCATTACTGTAGGAACAGAGTACTTTTACAAAATTCAGCAATCATCGCTTCAACAGGGAAGTGGCGGTGGTGTTGCCGCAACGACACAAAATGATCAGGTAAGCTCTGTATTTGCAGGTGTTTTATTAGACATTACTCCGGAAATTTCCAATGATGGCACCATTACACTAAAGATTAACCCTTCCGTATCACAAACACGTGATGATGTCTCAAGCGCGGCAAGTGATGCAGCAGGACGTACAATTCCACCCGATTTAGATCGCAGACAACTCTCATCAGTTGTTAGCGTAAAAGATGGTAACCGTGTCATCTTGGGAGGACTTATCAGCTCCAGAGTCGCTAATAAAGCCTCTAAAGTTCCTCTTTTAGGTGATATTCCAGGACTTAGCTACTTTTTTAAATATGAAGAAAAAGTTAAAGAGGTTGAAGAACTCGTCATTATTATTGAACCGCATATTATTCGTAAAGAGAATAATGATATTTCATTAAAAGATCTTGGTTATGAAGGTATTACAAATGAAATGGTTAAACTATCTTCTAAAACCAATAAAGTGACTGATGCAAAGTAATCTTTTTGAAAAACCTAAAGATGTGTTTTTGGACATGGTTGATCCAAAAGACTATATACAGCTTGAACGTATATCAACGCTTTATCAATCTTTAATGGACTCAGTCAAAAAACCTTTAAAGATGATTTTGCTTTATGGTAAGCCTGGTACAGGAAAAAGTATGCTTTTAAGTAAGCTATACCAGGATCTTTCTCGTGCCCAAAAAGTTGTACTGTACCAATCTCCAATTTTAGATGATAATGAATTTTTACGCTCTTTAGCCAAAGATCTCTATCAATTTACACCTGAAGATGATATTAACTTTACCAATTTTATGGCATTAACTGAAAAGTTCAAGCACCGCACTACACCTATTGTACTTTTAGATGAAGCGCAACTCTATTCCCGACCCCAAATGGAGAAGATTCGGCTTCTTTCAGATTCACGTAAAATAAAGTTTGTTGTCACTTTGCATAAAACAGAGGAGGAAGATCTTATTGCAAAAGAACACTTTCAAACTCGAATTTGGGAAAGTATTGAACTGATTAATGCGTCACCGGCAGAACTAAAAATTTACATTCAAAAAAAGTTGATGAAAACCAACTGTTTTGATATTGCTAATATGTTTAATGAAAATAATATTAAAACTATTTTTAAATCAACTAAAGGTAACTATAGAGACACGAATAAGCTACTCTATACACTATTTCAAATTCTCTCTTGGTATGAAGAGAACCAACCCACTAAAATTAATTATGCCACTATCTCAAAAAAACATATTGAAATGGCAGCAATTCACACGGGGTTGATTAATGCTTAATATTCGTGACTTGGAACGCAGATGGCTTCAACATAAAGTTAAAAACTATTATCCTCATCTATTCTCATTTATTGTACTACTTCTTGCGGTTTTAATTTTTCTTATTTTCTTCAATCAAGCTAGTTTTAAAACAGATCTATTGTCTTCCTCTAGCCTTAATGAATCTAATGTAAAATCAGAGCTTCAAAAGAGTATATCCCCTATAAAAGAGGCTGCAAAGTCACCACTAACGCAAGAAGCTGCAAGTCAGCCAAAAAGTATTATAAAGTCTACTCCGGCAGAATCTAAACAAGTGATTAATCAAGAAGAATATCAACCAAAAAAACTGCAACCCTCTTTCTCTTTTATGAGTACTATTAACTCGTATGAAGCACAATCGCCAAAACCCAAACCTCAAAAACAACAGATTAATACTTCAATTACGCCAGCAGTCGAAAAAGAGATAAAAACTATTTCACAACCTATAGCTAAAGAACCCGCTAAACTTAAAGTGACCGCTAAAACAGAGATTAATGCTCCAATACCTAATGGAATTAAAATTAATCGCATAAAGTCTCATGAAGAGATTCAAGATATTGTCCGCCGTTTTGAAAAAAGTAAAACACCGGTACTTGGTCTCTACTTGGCACGATATTACTATAAGACACAAAACTATCAAAAATCATACAATTATGCTTTAAGAACAAATGATATTAATCCAAATATTGAAGAGAGCTGGTTAATTTTTGCATCATCGCAAATTAAACTATCTCAAAAAGATGAGGCGATCAAAACATTAATTGCCTATATTAAAAGCAGTGATTCAATGAATGCCAAAAGCCTACTTCGCAGCATAAGAAATGGAAAATTCAGATGAAACTTTTCACTCTCTTAATAGCACTTTTCATATCCCTTCAGGCTAACAGTAAAAATGAAATTGTCAGCTTATTTAAAACACAACAGTATAAAGAAGCATGTTTAAAAGGATTGTCTATTATTGACGAATATTCAAGAGATGAAGATTTCATGACACTCTATGCTTTTTCTTGTCTCAATTCAGATTATATTGACCGACTTAATCTTCCTATTGCAAAACTAAAATTTTCTAAAGAAGCCAGAAGTAATGCCGCCTATTTTTCAGTTATTCTCATGCAAAAAAAGCTTCTATTGTACTCCATGATTGATGGTTATGACATTAGTGACTTAAAGCTTCCTTCAACTGATTTTATTCTTTCTAAAGTTTTCGATCTCTATATTAAAGTTCCAATGAGGAAAAGCTTTTATCTCTTTGATGATCCAAAGAAACAAAAAGTATCTTATAAGCTCTATTTAAAAAAAGAACGGGGTGTTAATAAAATGGTCATTGAAGAGTTTTATGATAAAATTATGACTAAACAGCACTTTTACTGGTAGGAGAGACGATGGATAAAGTAACATTTGATCTTTTAGAAAAAGATCACATACACCAACAGCAAATTGACCGATTAACCTCAAGAGGTCTTGATGATGATACTCTATTAGAGACATTAACAAAAGTTGGTGCTGTATCTGTTAACTTTGTTAAAAGGTTTATCGTAGAGCAGATACGACAGGGACATTATAAACTTGATATTATTGATCATTATCATTTTTTAAATGAACATGATATTCTCATTTATTTAGCTGAAATGATGGAGTCAGAATTCATTGACCTTGACTCTATTGATATGGACTACCGTCTCGCTGAAAAAGCACCGCTTGTTCAACTTCAACGTTTTAATGCCCTACCTATTTCACAAGATGATCTTAGTGTAACAATTGTACTCTCAGATCCATTAAACATCGAGGCACAAGAGACTTTACAGCGTTTTTTTCCTAGAAAGCCTATTACAATTGCCATTGCAACAAACAAACAGATATCTTCATATCTTCTTAAAATAGAAATCAAAGACAGTGTTAAAGAACTTGTAACTAATATTCGCAATGAACTCAACTCCATCAGTACCTTAGAAGAGCAGCAAGAGGCTTCTTCAATTCTACTGCTTATTGATGTCATTTTAAAAGCGTGTATCAAAGGTCGTGCAAGTGATATTCATATTGAACCGACTGAAAACAACTGTGTTGTACGTGGACGTGTTGATGGAAAACTCGCAGAGATTTTTATTTTTGATAAAGATATCTATCCACCGTTAGCTTCTCGTATTAAACTTTTGGGAAATTTAGATATTGCGGAGAAAAGAAAACCTCAAGATGGTCGTTTTTCAGCTACCGTTGCCGGTTCAGAATTTGATTTTCGTCTCTCAACACTGCCAATCCTTTATGGCGAATCCATTGTTATGCGTATTCTTGATAAAGAAAAAGCACTTGTTAAACTTGAAGATGCTGGTATGGATGAAGTAAGCTATGGTAAATTACTTAAAGGGCTTCACGAGCCCTTTGGCATCATTTTAGTTACCGGACCAACAGGTAGTGGTAAAACAACAACACTATACGGCGCACTCAATGAACTTCGAAATGTAGAAGAAAAAGTTATTACCGTTGAAGATCCTGTTGAGTACCGAATGAATCTTATTCAACAAGTACAAGTACGCTCTAAAGTCGGCCTCTCATTTGCAGATGCACTACGTTCTATTTTACGACAAGACCCTGATAAGATCATGATTGGGGAGATTCGTGACCAAGAGACACTTGAAATTGCTATTAAAGCAGCACTTACGGGTCACTTAGTGATTTCAACTCTTCATACCAATGACGCAGTAAGCTCGATTCCTAGAATGGTCGATATGGGAATGGAACCCTATCTCATTAGTGGTGCTTTAGTTGCTGTACAGGCACAGCGTCTTATTAGAAAAATTTGCTTACACTGTAAACAAGAAATTGAAATTCCAAAGTCCGTATATCAAGAATATAATGAATATATTCCAGATGAAACTATATTTTATGCCGGTGAAGGATGCCGAGAGTGTAATGGAAGCGGTTATATGGGCAGAGAAATGATTTGTGAAGTACTTCCAATAACCGAAGAGATTTCAAGTCTTATTGCTAAAAATGCTTCAAAAGATGTTATTATGCAACAGGCAATCACTGAAGGCTTTGAAGATATGTTTACCAATGGAATGCGAAAAGCAATCGAAGGTATCACAACCATCGAAGAGATATTAAGGGCGGCTAAGAAATGAAATATTTTACTGCAACGATGCTTCTTAAAGGTAAAAAGAATTATTATAGTTTTTTTGCTGAAACAAGAAAGGAAGCACACTATATCTCAAAAATCAAATATAGTGGTATGCTCATCAAGGTTGAAGAGAAAGAGCCCCCTTTTGAAATTAAATTTCAGATGTTTAAAGACAACCTCTTTAAAAACATTCAAAAGAAAAAAATCAAGCAAGATGCCCTCATTGCAGCTATGCGTCAACTAGCCGTTATGGCAAATGCCGGTATCTCTATTCATGATGCACTCTATGAGATGACTGAAGCAACTAATGACAAAAACTTAGCTGAAATTTTAAATACCATTGCAGAAGATATTAATGCCGGACAAAGTCTTTCAGATTCTATGGAGAACTACCGATTTCAATTAGGGAACTTAACACTTGCCATGGTCAAGCTAGGTGAACAGACCGGTAATATGGCTGACTCACTCTATAAGCTCTCTGATATGCTTGAAGAGATACGACGAAATATTATTAAATTCAAAAAAGCGATGGCATATCCTCGTAATGTCATGATCGCTATGGCGATTGCATTTACCATTTTAATTTCATATGTTGTTCCAAAGTTTAAAACAATGTTTGATAAATTTGACACAGAACTGCCACTTCCAACACTTATTCTTTTAAAACTAGAGCATCTCTTTAACAACTACGGTCTTTACGTTTTAGCTGGTATCTTCATATTTATTTTCACTCTGAAATATTTTATTAACAATAGTATGAAGTTTCGATTCAAATGGCATCAGTTTTTGCTTCGTATCTATCTTATTAAAAACATAATCTTGTATGCCACACTCAACCGTTTTACCTTGGTCTTCTCAGAGTTAGTGCGTGCCGGTATTCCCATTGCTGAAGCACTCGACACTTCCATTGAAATGATTGATAGTCTTCCACTTAAACAAAAACTGTTAACCATTCGTGCTACTGTGGAGAAGGGGGGGTCACTGCACAACGGTATGGAAGATACTGAACTTTTTGAAAATATGATTGTACAGATGGTGCGTGCCGGTGAATCAAGTGGTCAGCTTGATGCCATGCTTGATAAAGTCGCAGAATACTTTAAAATGAAATTTGATGCCATTATTGATGGTCTTTCAGAAGCGATTGAGCCAATTATGCTACTCATAATTTCGGCTATGGTTCTTCTGCTTGCTACTGGTATTTTCTTACCAATGTGGAGCATCGGAGACGCCGTACTTAATAAATAGTGCTACTCTTCTTTTGCACTCTCTTTCTCTACTAAAGATGTATAGTTTGCATCTTTAGGAAGCAAAGAGGCTTCGTAAAGAAACTGTGAAGGCAAAAAATTACTCTTTTTAATTTTGTCATATTTTGCATAACTTAAAAAAAGTCGATCTTTTGCACGAGTTACTGCCACATAAAAAAGTCGTCGCTCTTCGTCAATACTACCACCTCGACTCATCAATTTTCTATTAGGAAATCTTCCATCCATCAAATCAATAACATATACCTCTTTATACTCCAATCCTTTAGAAGCGTGAATACTTAGAAGATGAACACCCTCGCCTTGAGTTAAATCTTGGGAACCTAATATCATTGCATTTAAAAATCGCTCATGGTCATTATATGGTCTAGATAGTTCAAACAGTATTGAAGATTTTCGTCTAATACGTCCTGAAGATTCTGTTTTTAATTTCTCATCAATGCTACCATCAGGCAATTGTGCCCGTTTTGTTGAAAGCGTATCAACAATATCATTGTATATCATTGATGTGGCAATCTTTTTAACCACATCTTTTGGCTGATTGATTTTTTTTAACTCTTTATAGAGTAAAAAAATATGATATAAAAACTGCGCCGCATCCTTGGTCAATTTTGGATGCTTTAACACTGCATTATTAAAAAACATCTTCTCAAATCCTAATGTAGCAAAACGCCCACGGTTTCCTAACTCTGCAAAATCATCAAAAAGTCCCAACTGATGATTTAATCGTCGTTTTTCAAATGGATTTTCAATAGTGCTATCTGGAGAAAAAAGACCTTGAAAAAAAGAGCCTTCTCCTAACTTTTGCAGTGCAATAAAGATCTCTTTTGCAATCGCACTACCAATGCCTTTAGAATACTCAAAAAGATGAATAAATGCCATCATATCATTCTCATTGACTAGCAACGTATAAATATCCAAAATAGCCTTGACCTCTTTTGAGTCAAAAAAACTGGTACCTCCACGTCTTCGACACGCAACTGCCTGCTCTCTTAACGTCGCTTCAATCCCATCAGCAGAAGAGTTGTTTCTAAAAATAACAGCTATTTCCTCCTTATCAGTCATACTTTGCTTTATCAACATTGCAATGGCATGATATTGATCAAACAGTTCATCATAGACGATTAATTTTGGTTCATGCAGCCGCTCTTGCCGCGTCACTTCTAACTGTTTAGGATATATTCTCTCATTATAAGAGATTACTTGATTGGCTAATGATAAAATAGGTATTGTAGAGCGGTAATTTTTACTTAAGTTATGAATAACAGCATCTGAAAATTTCGTTGCAAACGATCCAATAATAGAGATATCGGCACCATTAAAAGCATAAATACTTTGATCATAATCACCAACACAAAAGAGTGATTTTGGCTTCATCGCATCAATCAATGCACCTTGAAGTACATTGGTGTCTTGATATTCATCAACTAAAACCTCTTTATAGCCTAAGTCAGATGCTTCACATACTTTTTTCATCTGAAGCAACAGGTCATTAAAATTTAAAAACCCATATTGAAGTTTTAACTCTTCAAACTCATCGACAATATCTGCATAGATATGTCTGTAAATTTCATGATCACTCTGTCGATGTGATATCCATTCTTCAAAATTATCTTTAATTTCTGTATTTTGAAAGTAGGAATAAATATCATATAAATAATGTGCCCCATAGGGTGGCGTAGGCGAATCAATCTGAGAAAAAGAACGTTTTTCATAGACACTTCGAAACAGTGTTTTTAACTCTCTTGGCTGTTTTAAAACGACCTTTCCATCACGGCGTTTTAACCACCGATAACTAATAGAATGAAATGTTCCTGCGTCAATTTGAGATGCCACTTCTTTACCAAAATACATTGCGACACGCTCAACCATTTCACCGGCAGCTTTATTAGTAAAGGTTAAGAGTAGAATCTCTTGAGGTTTAACATTACTACTCAGTAAGTGACCGATTCGTCCAACAATAGTGGATGTCTTACCCGTACCAGCAGACGCAATAATTAAGTTATGTCCAAAAGGAGCCGTAGCAGCGTCATATTGCTCCTTATTGAGTCGTGAAAGTGGCAAAGTACTCCTTTGTACTTCACCTTAGAAGTACTACTGTCTAAATGATTTAATCGACTCGGCCATACCAAAGTCAGGATGTTTTTCCGGCTTTAAAATTACTTGAGTCATTTTAGCGTTATCTGTATTGAAAATCAGAGGTGCTAAAAAATTGATTTTTGATTCATCAAGAGGATCTTGAACAATAATGATATTATATACAAGAACATTTGATTCTCCATTAATATCAAGCAAAACTTTTACATCACTTGGCAGATCAAAAGAGTATTCTCGTAATATATATGGATTAATAAGTGTAAAAGAGATATTCTCATTATTCACATCTTTAATCGTTGCAAAAAGCTCATCAATCTCATTCCATTCAATATTTAAAGTTTCATCAAATCCATAAATATTACCGCTAACTTTATAAACCATAATAGCTCCATTTAGTTATTTATCATTAATTCTACTCTCTATTTCATTTTAAGAATCTTAAGGGCACCTCTTTAGAGAGTTTTTACATCTGCTTCGCTATAATCGCGATATTATTATATTCATCGAAAGTAGATATTTCATGTCAAAACAAACTTATGATCCTTCAGCTATAGAAGACGCCTATTACAAAACGTGGGAAACACGTGGTTATTTTGAGATAGACGGCAATGCTAAGATTCAAAAAGAGAATAAAAACTTCTCAATCATGATGCCACCACCCAATGTTACGGGACGTCTACACATTGGTCATGCCCTGACATTTACACTCCAAGACATCATCACACGTTATAAACGCATGGACGGATACAAAACACTCTGGCAACCTGGAACTGACCATGCCGGAATTGCAACACAAAATGTTGTAGAGAAGCAGCTGCTTGCCGAAGGTACTACTAAAGAAGAGATTGGCCGTGAAGCTTTTTTAGAGCGTGCATGGAAATGGAAAGAAGAGAGTGGCAATATTATGGTCTCTCAACTTCGTAAAATGGGCGTTTCACCTGCATGGGAACGTGAACGTTTTACTATGGATGAAGGACTGAAAACTGCGGTAAAAGAAGCATTTGTTCATCTTTACAATGACAAACTCATTATTCGCGGTAACTACATGGTCAACTGGTGTACTCACGATGGCGCACTCAGTGACATTGAAGTCGAGCATGAAGAGCATCAAGGTAAGTTTTACCATATCCACTATCCATTTGCTGATGGCAGCGGTCGTATCACCGTTGCAACCACACGTCCTGAGACCTATTTTGGCGATACTGCCGTGATGGTTCACCCCGATGATGCACGGTACAAAAACATAATTGGTAAAAGTCTCAAACTTCCGTTAATAGAACGTGAAATCAAGATTATTGCCGATACTCATGTTGATATGGAGTTTGGTACGGGTTTGGTTAAAGTAACACCGGCACACGACCCTAACGACTACGAAGTTGGAAAACGTCATGACCTTGAATTTATTACCGTTTTTGATGAGAAGGGAATTTTAAATGACTTTGCAGGTGAATTTAAAGGACTAGAACGCCTTGAAGCACGTGATATTATTATCAAGCGTCTTGATGAAGAAGGGTTTATTGAAAAAATCGAAGATCATATCCATCAAATTGGACACTGCTACCGCTGTAAAAATATTGTTGAGCCTTACATCTCAAAACAGTGGTTTATTCGTAGTGAGATCGCTAAAGAGTCAATTCTTAAGACAAATGAAGGACTAACACAATTCTTCCCGCCGCATTGGATTAACAGCTATAACTCATGGATGGGCGAACTTCGTGACTGGTGTATTTCCAGACAACTTTGGTGGGGTCACCGTATTCCCATATTTTATTGTGATGATTGTGACTATGAATGGGCATCACTTAATGATGAGCCAACACAGTGTCCCCACTGTTCAAGCAAAAATATTACGCAAGATCCTGATGTACTTGATACATGGTTTAGCTCTGCACTCTGGCCTTTTTCAACTTTAGGTTGGGGAAATGGTGACACGGAGTTAGACAAACTTTTTCAAAGTGACGACCTAAAAAATTTTTACCCGAACTCACTGCTTATTACCGGTTTCGACATTCTGTTTTTCTGGGTTGCACGGATGATGATGATGGGTGAGACTTTTATGGGGAAACTGCCGTTTGAGCACATCTACTTGCATGCGTTAGTTCGTGATGACAAAGGCGATAAGATGAGTAAGTCTAAAGGTAATGTCATTGATCCGCTCGATATGATCGAAAAATACAGTGCTGATGCCCTGCGTTTCACTCTTGCGGTACTTGCGGTTCAAGGTCGTGACATTCGACTCTCAGAAGATAAACTCGAACTTAGCCGTAACTTTACCAATAAACTTTTTAATGCATCACGCTACCTGCAGATGAATATTGATAAATTTGATGATCTTAAAGATATTGAAATTAAAACACCACTGGGTCTTTATATGCAGAGCCGACTTGCAGTGGCAACACAAGAGACGAGAGGTTTTTTGGATGAGTACCGTTTTAATGACGTAGCAACCGTACTCTATCGCTATCTATGGAATGAATTTTGTGGTTGGGGAATTGAGCTTTCAAAAGTCTCTAAAGAGAGTGTTGCTGAACTTGGAGCAATTTTTAAAGAGTCAATGAAACTGCTTCACCCGTTGATGCCGTTTATTACTGAGCATCTTTACCATGAGCTTTCTCAGACTTCAGTACAAAATAGTGACTCTATTATGATTAAGAGTTATCCTGAAAATATTACATGTAATTTAGAAGTGGAAAAACAGTTTGATGTTGCTATGGATGCGATTGTTGCCATTCGTCGTGCTAAAGCACTTGTCGATATGGCAAATCAGAAAATTCCAACAGCATACATCAAAACCGATGCAAACATTGATGAAACGATGATGATTCCATTTATTACCCGGCTAGCAAAAGTTGAGAATGTCAGTTTTACAACAACAAAAATTGATAATACCGTAAGTGATGTTAGTGAGTATGTTGAAGTCTACATTCCAACTGAGTCAATCGATTTGAGCCCAATTATTGAACGTCTGAAAAAACAGAGTGAAAAACTTGATAAAGAGATTGGGAAATTAAATGGAATGCTTAGCAACAAACGATTTGTTGATAATGCACCCAAAGAGATTGTTCTTAAAAATACTCAAGAGCTCGAAGATGCAAAGATTAAACAGAGCAAGATTCATGAACAACTTGCATCACTCGAAGGCTAAATAATGTTTGACATTAGGAAATACTCATCACAAAATGTAAAAAATGACGTTCTCTCTGGTCTTGTCGTAGCCGTCGCACTTGTTCCTGAAGCAATTGCATTCTCATTTATTGCCGGAGTAAGTCCCATTGTAGGACTTTACACCGCATTTATTTTGGGTCTTATTACCTCACTATTTGGTGGTAAGCCCGGGATGATCAGTGGTGCTACAGGTGCCGTTGCCATTGTTTTTGTCGGTTTAGGAATTAAAGTTCATGAGATGCTCTCGGCGCAAGGGCTCAGCGGTGATGACATTAGCATTGGTATATTACAGTACATCTTACTCGCAACGGTACTAGCAGGTGCTATTCAGATTGCTGTTGGACTTTTTAAACTTGGTAAGTTTATCCGTCTTGTACCGCAACCTGCAATGTACGGTTTTGTAAATGGTCTTGCCATTGTCATCGCTACATCACAGTTTAAATTTTTTGAGGGCCAAGGTGCTATGATGTATATTTTAGTCATCATCACCATGCTCATCATGTATCTACTGCCTAAATATACAAAAGCTATTCCATCAGGACTTGTAGCAATTATTTCCATTACACTAATTGCTTACTTTACCAAACTTGACACAATCCTAGTTGGTGGACTTGCTGACTTGTCACAATTTAAAGGACAACTTCCTAGCTTTGGTATTCCCGATCATATCTTCAGTCTTGATTCCATCATGATGGTGCTTCCTTACGCTATTATTGTTGCATTAGTAGGTCTAATCGAATCACTCCTGACCCTTTCGGTACTTGATGAGATGAGTGAGACACGTGGTAGTGCCAATAAAGAGTGTATTGCACAAGGAAGCGGAAATATCTGCTGTGGTTTTTTTGGCGGTATGGCGGGATGTGCCATGATTGGGCAGTCCATCATCAACTTCACCTCAGGAGGTCTTGGACGACTCTCATCATTTGTTGCAGCCGTTGGTCTTATTATCCTTGTATCTCTCTTTACTGATGTCTTAAACGTTATTCCCGTCGCTGTTCTTGTGGGAATTATGTTTATGGTCAGCATTGGTACCTTTGAGTGGAGCAGTTTTTCACATCTAAAATATATGCCGCGTTCCGATGCCTTTGTTATGGTAGTCGTTACTATCATTACGGTTCTAGTGGACTTAGCCATTGCGGTAATTTCTGGTGTCATCATCTCAGCTCTTGTTTTTGCATGGAAACATGCAAGAATTTACGCGATAACACGCATAGAAGAAGATGGAACAAAAGTATATGAACTCGAAGGACCACTGTTTTTCGGTTCAGCCATGACTTTTCCGGACAACTTTGATATCAACAATGATCCCAAAAAAGTAGTAATAGATTTTAAAAATGCACGCGTTATGGACTCTTCAGGTGTTGAAGCTATTGATGCATTAACAAAAAAATATGAAGATGCCAATAAAAACTTACTGTTAAGACATCTCTCTCAAGATTGCAAAAATATCTTAAAACAGGCAGGTCCCCACTGTGAATATGAAGAAGACGATCCAACGTATAAAGTCGCATTTAACTACTAGTGAGGGGTAGTAAAATTATATGCACTCTTCGTTACATTTATGTTAAATCAAGGATATATTATGCAAATTCGTGAAATTTCTTTAAAAGAACTTGATATTGCCTACGAAGTCATTAAAGAGCTTCGAGACCTTAGTTATGATGAGTTTGAAGACCTCATTTATGAGATGCGTCATCAAGAGTATAAAATCCTTGGGCTTTTTGACAAGGGCGAACTTCATACCTATGCCGGTGTCGGTGTACATACTAATCTTTACCACAAAAAGCATCTTTACATTTATGACCTTGTAACCAAAACAAGTTCACGTTCTCAAAACTTTGGCAAAGAAATGCTCATTTATTTAGAAGATTATGCCAAAATTTTTCAGTGCCAAAATATGGTACTCTCCTCTGGTTTTACCCGTCAGAATTCCCACCGTTTTTATGAAAAAAATGGCTTTTGTAAAAAAAGTTTTCTCTTTGTAAAAGAGCTCTAGTGTCGCTTTAATAACGGAAAGAACTGAATCATTCCCTAAATGTTTCGTAATCAATGTATCAGAGACCGTTTCATGTAGCAAACCGGCGAAAAAAAGCCCTATTAAAATATAAATCAACATCACGGTACTAAGTGCATAAAAGGCATTGAAAAACTCGTAAATATACTACAAACTGCTACCTACTTCTGCAATGCTTTATGAGCAAGGCTACGAATCCAATCATTAAATTTTAAATTATGCTCACTACAAAATGTAGCATACCTTTTCAGTTCATCGGGAGTAAGCATCAGCTCTACCTCAATGAGTTTAACACTTTCTTTAAGATTCTCAGTAGACTCAATATTACCCATTATTCCCTCACATGTAAATCAGAGTGTACCTTTTTTGATCTCTTCAAGTAGCATTGTCAATGAAAAACCGTCATCATCAAAACCATCTACCTGACACGATTCACACACATTACCCACTGGCAACTCATCTTGTTCAACCAAAGCATCCAAATCTTTAATATTATTTGCTTTGATAAGATTTACTACCTCTTGAGCACTCACATCATTACAATTACACACAATTCTACTTAAATCAATCACAACTAACCTTTTTTTGAGTTAAGTATAGCTAAAACTTTTCATTATGCATCATTAAAAGTGATGATTACACTAATTTTTTAATCTATGTACCTCTTACTGATACTCTCATACGCTACAATACAATTTTAAATACTGCACCATTGTCGTCATTAGAGACACTAAGCTTTCCGTTACAGTGATCTTCAATAATCATTTTACTCATATACAGACCTAACCCGGTACCATTTTTTTCCAATTTCGTCGAAAAGTAGGGATCAAATATTTTATCTATCATCTCTTTTGAAACACCTCTTGCATTATCTTTAACAATCAATATTGAGTTGATACCATCTTTAATAGTTTGTATTGTAATAATGGGTTTTTGAATCTGTTTTTCTAAAAGTACTTCTTCCGCATTTTGTAGCAGGTTAAGTACAACCTGCTGTATCTCATTAGCATAAATATTCATTCTCACATGACACCCAAACTCTGTATTGATTGTTATATTTTTATTATTCATTGACATCTTAACAATACCTAACGTATTGTTTACGATCTCTTCAAGTGTCGTCTCTTGGGTCTGCTTATTATTTTTAAAAAATCCTCTAAAAAAATCTATCGTATTTGATAAATGTTGAGAATATTGCGATATTTGCTCTACTGATTTTTGAAATACTTTTTTATCTATATTGTCCATCATAAGCTTCAATGTGAGATTAGCAGTTGTCACACTGATTGCATTTAAAGGTTGTCTCCATTGATGGGCTATCATGGAGATCATCTCTCCCATCTGCGCAAGTTTTAACTGCTGAAAAAGCTGTTGGTCTTTTTGTCTGTTCCTCTCAACCTCTTCTTTGATTTCTTTTATCCCTTTTAAGAAATTTTTGTTTCGTATGAATTGGTTTATTTGTGAATGCTCTTATTTTAGCGGTGAGATTTTCAATAAATTCAACATCACATACACCTGTAAATATCTGTAATAATATGTTGTCACACTTAACAATCTTATTTTCAATAATAAACTCTTCAAGATCAGCAATGCCGTTATACTGCTTATTGAATGTTTTCATCTGTCAACTTTAGACTCGTGATAATCTCTTTTAGCTCCTCTCCATCGATCATCTCTTTTTCTATTAATGCCTTGGCAACCAACTCAATGGCAGGCCACAACCGTTTCACTTCTTCTTCGGTTCGTTGCTTGGCTTCAGCTAACCATGCCAGCATTCGTGACTCTATCTTTTTAGAAAATAGCTGCTTGTCATATCCTGCTTCAACACCACTAATATTAATATAACCTAACTCTTCATCCATACCAAACAAAGCAATAGCAGCATACACTTGCATGGTTGCAACTTCAAGGTCGCTAACTGCTCCTGTCTCCATACCTGTTTCACCAAATTTTTCCATTTTTGCCACACGTCCGGCTAATAGAACGCAGACATTGTTAAAAAGATCCTCTTTGGAGGTAGCATCAATATAATCATCATGATGGTACGAAACAAAGCCTAATGCCTCACTACGCGGTGCCACCGTCACCTGCTCAATTTTAATCTTGGGCAACAGAACATAAGAGAGCACCGCATGTCCTGCCTCATGGTAAGCAGTCTTTGCCATAGAAGTCTCAATATCACGTATCTGCTTATTCTCCAATTTACTGCCATATTTAATAACATTAATCTGCTCAAGAATAATCTCTTCACTCAATTCTTTTAAGCCTTTACGCGCGGCATATAACGCCGCCTCCTGACCAATACGTTTAAGTTCATTGCCACCCATTCCTGAAATATAGCGAACAACCCGCTCAATATCAATATGCTTATCATGCGGTTTTTTCAATACCTCTTCAATAAAAAAACGGCGTGCTTCCATGTCAAGCTTCGGCACTTCCACGCGTATATCCATACGGCCTGCTTTTGCAAGAGGTTCTGGAATACTCTCATTATCGTTCAAAGTAGCAATGGTAAAAACAGGTGATTCAAAACTCTGTGATAGCGCATCTAACTCTTCAACTAGCGGAGCAGTATTCATGGTTGAAATCATCCCACCGACAATTCCTTGTACATCAATATCTTCTAAAATCACTATGGCAGGGGCGGAACTATACGCCTGTACATATGCTTTACGAACCTTTTCCGCATCAAAAAGGTCAGCATCATTCAAGACTATGTAAGGCATATCTGCCTCATAAGCAAACGCTCGTGCAAGAAGTTTTTTACCCATGCCCGAAGAACCGTAAAGAAACATACCTTTTGGCGGGTTCATATCAAAGTGTTTCAGACGTTGAGGCTCTTTTAGAAGTGCTACTACTTCTAAAAGCTCATCTTTAACTCTTTGCTGTCCGGCAACATCTCCAAAAGTAACATCGGAGACATGCAGAGTATCTTCAGACATAACCATTAGCTTCTCTTGGCTGTAAGAAGCATTCTTTATGAGAGCTTCTACTACTCCTTTTGTAATACTATAGTCCCACTCTAATGAGATACGCTGATGCTGTTTACGCACTCTGTTTAAAAGCGTACGTTCATCTTTAAGGACTTCGCGCACAAAGGTCTCAGCTTCTTTAGATGCGCTAAGCCGTATCTGCGTCACCTCTTCTTGCAGTTTTAATGCCTCATATATATGGTTAAACATCACCTCAGGAACTTTTTTTCTAATGTGTCTCGCATTAAGATAAGGAGAGAGTGAAAGGGTTAACAGTGAGACGAGCGTATCAAACCCTACATACTCAATGCTTACACCACTCTCTTTAATAAAGCTCTGCGATATCTGGTGCAGTGAGCGTGCTCCTATTTTAATAAGTGCTGTTAAACTGAGACGATTAAAAGGAATGAGCGTATGCTCGTTCATAAGTGAAAGCAGTTTTTTATCGAAGACCTCTTCTTTGATACCGCTAACTACCATCTGTTCACGGCTTAACCGTTCCATTAAAAATGTATGTGCCTGAAGTGGATCACTTTTAAAAAGTTCACGCAAGTCCTGTCGCTGTAAAAGCGAAGCTAAGCGCGTTGTCGTCATAATAACAATGATATTTGAAAAATCGATGCCACTCTTCTCATTATCAGCAAAAAGGGTATAGAGTAAAAGTTGCACCTGAATATCTGCTTTTTCAATATCTTCAAAGAGCAGAAGTGCATTTGGATGCTCCTTAACAAATGCAATAACATCAGCTTCAATGCTTGCAGCAGTGAGCTGTTCTGCACCAACACCAAAATCACCGCTGTATTGATCCATATGGAATGTTTTAAGCTGCTCGATTTCAGGATCAACTTGAACAAGCAACTCAGGAAGATAATGCTTACCACTATTAGGCGGTCCAATAAAGGTAAAAAGTGAGCGTACCCTGCCTTTGCTTTTTAGCAGATGGGCTTGAAACAGCATTTTAATTAGTACTTCAACTGCAAACTCTTGATCAAACAGATGTTCTTTTAGTACACTTTCATACTTACTGCTAAGCTCATTGTAGTCTGCTTTCATGATAAAGTCTCTAAAATCATTGCACACCCTTTATTCCAGTTACTTCATCATAGTTTAAAATAACTTATTTAATAATAAAGTCAATTTTTATGCAAAAGAGAAAATAATAATGGAACACACCCTTTTAAACCCATAATTTTTCCTGATTCAAAAATCCTTATTTTAGGTTCATTTCCAAGTATAAAGTCATTTGAAGAGGGATTTTATTATGCGCATCCCCCGTAATCAGTTCTGGGCACTTTTAAGTGAAATATTTAATGAAGATATCTCAACACAAGAAGCAAAAATAACACTTTGTAAAAAATACAATATCGCTCTTTGGGATAGTGCAAAAAATTTAAAAAGAGATACCGGAAATTCAAGTGACAGTAATTTAAAAAATATTGAAGCTAATGACTTTAGACAACTCTTAGCAGATTATCCTAACATACATACTATTCTTTTTACAGGAAAAAAAGCAAAAACAATCTTCAATAGAAGCTACAAAACACTCAATATCAATAAAGAGCTGCTCCCATCACCTTCACCAGCTTATGCTACAATGAGTTTTGAGAAAAAACTACAAAAGTATAAGGAACTTTTGAAACCTTAATAATTAGATTTAGATTTTGGTGGCGGACAGGAAGGAATTCAAAAAAACCTTACCTTTTTTCCTATTTTAGGGTATTTAATAATTTATGATATACTTCTTTTGTCGGATTACATTACAGAGCTGTTCTCTTAACTACGGAACATTTAAGCACTGTTGGGCTGGGACTTTCGGGTCTTAGCCTTTTTTTTTGCCAATTTTTTGGCGGTTGTGAGTGGGTGGGAGTGCTTATATAAAGGTACTGTAATGTTAATCCGTGCAGTAGTAATATTTCTCATAATAGCGTTTTGGTTTCCAATTCCTATATATTGAGCTTCAGGGGCTAGTTACCCCTGATGTATTACTGCTGTTTTAAAACTATTTTAGTTTCATAATGGATAAGTAAAGGTTTTTTCGTAACTCTATTAAACTTCATAATTTCTTTAAAAACAGTCATTTTTGGGCACAGTTTGGGCAAAGTTAATTTGATATTTTAAATAAAATTACTCAAAAATCTGGTGGACTTATTAGCTTTCCTTTGTTCCATTTTAAAAATTTCTCGATATAAAAAAAGGAATGCGCTAAATGCTTGCTTTTGCGTAGTAGGAGAAACTTTTTGTTTAATAGCTAGCCATGTCAAGAATTGTTCAATCTCATCTTTTCCCATCTTTTGAGGATGGCGTTTATTATGAAATATAATATAGCGTTTTATCCAGCCAATATAAGATTGTTCTGTCTTGATGCTATAGTGCTCAAAACGTATTTTGTCTCGAACTTGGTCCAGAAGTTTTCTTTTGTGCATGATACTATCCTTTAAAAATAGTCGGACAAAATGTAAAGACTATTGCATCATAGTCATGTCATTAATATTCTTGGTGATTCCTATCGTTTAAAAGAGAAAAAAGAGGCTGATAAAATCAATTCAGATTTATATAAGTTTGAAGATGAAAAACTAGAAAAAGGAGCAAAGAAAACCATTGTCGCTTAAGGTTACAATTCGTAAATATTCTTACGAAAAACTACCGAATTTAACTCCGCGCTTGACACGTTGCAACCAGTAAGGATAACGTGAGTAATTTTTTCAATAAATATCCTTTAGTAGATGAATGTGCCAATTTTATCACCATTACGCAGAACACTTGAAAATAGACATTGATAAATTAGGAAAAATAGCTCTATAGCGTACAAATTCATGGCACAATTATGGCCCGGTCTAAATTTGGTTGTTTTGAAAGCTCGTATTTTTGGGGTATAGAGTGGCGGACAGGGAGGGATTCGAACCCTCGGTACCGTTACCAGTACGCATCCTTAGCAGGGATGTGGTTTCAGCCAACTCACCCACCTATCC
>CAYZUN010000012.1:0-33600 GCA_964481625.1 uncultured Sulfurimonas sp. | reverse complement strand
TATCCATTCACCTAAGTAATTGGTAGAGAGATATTCATTTAATGTTTTGACCTCATCTGCAGAGATATAATCATCTTGTGCTACACCTGTATTTTTAATCGCTTCAACAATAAGTTCATTCATGGCATTGGCACTTCGTGCACCGACTCGAATATCTTCCATCGAAACTTTTCGCAATAATCCCGGTTCGTTATAGATATATAATACGATGTAATCAAGCGAAGTCCCCGTAGTACCTACAACTTCTTGATAATCTAGATTATCAAACTTACCCGCTGCGAGATCACTTCGTAAACTCGTATCTAACCACCACGCTACTTTTTCAAATCGTGCATTATTCTTGCCATCTTCATTTGCGAGTTGATAGTTGTTATTGGTTTCAAATCCAAGATGATACACTCCGTCAGCAACAGTATTGATGACGTTATCCACGTACATACGCGCATAAGCACCGTCATTTTGTACTATTGGTGATAAGATAGTTATTTATCTGTCTAACGTCTACCGGTGTAAGCGTTGCATCATTACCAAGCCCCTCCTCTATAATCGCTTCAATAATAAGATGACATTAATAATCTGGTCAAGCCCTGTATTTGTCGTTCCATGAACTTCTTGATAATCCGGATTATTCAGTTCACCCGTAGCAACATCATCTTTCATCACTTCACTAAGGTAATAACCTGCCGATTTAAAACTTGTCGATTTATCTCCTGCATAGTTTGTGAGTCGATTTTTATCATAAGCTCTAAAACCTAATTTATAAATATTACCCCAAACTCTCACTGCGTCGCTATTAAGCGCCACTATGTTTGACCATTTAGATTCAGCCCAGCCATAACCTATAGAATTGTCATCATCTTTTTGACCTCGAAGTTCATACCATCTCTTGGCATAATTTTCAACTAAATAATCATTAATTTCTCTCGCGTCGGCTATGGAAATATCACCATCATTAGCAAGACCTCGCGCAATTATGGCTTCTTTTATTAAGAGGTTCATAGCCTCCGCAGACGCTTTTGCCGTAGCAATGTTTTCTGGAGCCACCCTCTTGTTGAGCTTTTCATCACTATCTAATATCTCTATGATTTGAGCTAAGCCCGTCGGTTCAATAATCTCATCAGCACTTAAAGCGCTATATCCAAGTAGTAAAATAGCACAAACTGTGCTAATAAATCTATTTTCAAGTTTCATAATATTCCTTCAGCAAATTCATATCATTAATAGATACCAATTGCGAAAAATACTAACATCTAAACCTAAACGTTCTATAAAGAGTTCTTAAATATCGGGCACCATAATTAATATTTTTCTAAGTTATATTTTTTCCAAAGTTCTTCAGCCGGTGCATTTCCACTATCAATTGCTTTTTTTGCCCACTTTTTTGCTTTTATAAACTTCTCTTGCTCACAATAAACCTCTGCTAAAAGGTAATAAGCACTCTCATCGCGTTGCATAGCATTTTTCTCTAGCCAGTACGCTGCTTTGTCAAACTGCAGTAACTGCATATAGATGCGACCGACATTTTGTATTGCACCTTCATGACCGCTAAGAGCAGCATGATCAAGAAGTTCTGCAGCCTTAGTCACATTTTGATCTGTTGCATCCCCTCGATAGTACATCAAAGCTAAGTTATATTGTGCACCTGCATTACCTGTACCTGATGCTTTCTTTAGCCATGAAAAGGCCTCTTTGGAGTTCTGCGCAACATTTTGACCCGTTAAATAAAACATTGCTAAATCATATTGTGCCACTGCACTATTAAGAGATGCGGCGCGACGCAACCACTCAATACCTTTTTCACTACTTTGCTCTGTACCCAATCCATTAAAGTATAGGTAACTCAATGCATTTTGTGCCGTAACATTACCCTCTTGGGCACTCTTAGAATATAACTTAAACGCAGTTGCATAATCCTGTTTTTTAAAAGCATCCAAAGCACTCTGTGTTGCATAAAGCCAAAGGGAAAGAGACAATAAAAGCAGAATTATTTTAATCATAAACTATCCTTTAGGCAAATTGTAAAAATGTAGCAAGAATTAGAGCACCTGCAACAGTCGTAACAATCACAACAGCACGCTTTTGACCCTCTTGAATTTCATATTTTTCTTCTAAGTACTCTCCAAGTTTAAGACCCGGAAAAACTGTAAAAAGAAACATTGGAAATGTATATACTAAAATCATTACAACATCCTGCGCTGTCATCAATTTCCTTATGGTTTTAAATAATATTTATTATATTTATTATATCATACCTTTATCTATTCTTCTTTCTAAATCTTTTGAAAGAGAAGACAAAGGTTCATCATGAAAAAAACAATAACGTTAAGTGTTCTATCGGCACTTGGTTCACTACTACTTGTTGGCTGTACAGCAGCAACTTCGGAACTATCGAGTGGGCACGGTACTCATAAAACAGAGTTGTCACACCAAGACATACATCATACTATTAAAACAGCAGGTGAAAAAGCCGGATGGAGAATGACGGAATTTAGAAGAGACTCTATGATTGCCGAAAAAGGTGACGATGTATCTACGGTTACTTTTAGCGGAACTTCATTTAAGGTTGAACCAAAAAACAGTAATTTAGAAGATGCTATTGAAGATGCGCTGCATCATTAAATGATTTTACATGTAATTTCAGATACTTTGTAAAAACTTCTGGATTTACATATCCAAAAATGTTCTCTGCAACAAAGAGTTCTTCACTATTTAAAAAGAAAAGTGACGGATATGTCATGGTGTAAAGCATCTCAATGGGGTAGCTCTCTTTTTGACCTTTAGTAATGAGTACAGAGACAAACTTCTCATTAAGTTCATTAATGTACGGTTGATTTATGAATGTTGTACGTAACATTTTTTGACACAAATCACACTCCTCTTCAATAAGCAATACCATCAGCAACTTATTCTCTTTGAGAGCTTCTTGACGGGCCTTATCATAACTACCATACCACCTAATATGTTCTGCTTGCAATAGTGAGAGCAGAGTAATGAGCAGTAAGAAAATTTTCATGGATTTACACCTAACTTATAATCAACAATATCATCCTCTAATGTTTTAAAAAATGCCTCAATTGTAGCATACTAAACTACTCAAAAAGAACTCGTAATCCTTCTCTATTTTTAATATGGTACCCATTAGACTCTTTCTCTAACAGCTCTAATACAACCAGTTTTTTAAAAGTTCGTGAGAGTGTTTCGGGTGTCATGTGCAGATGTTCTGCTAGTTGGTAGTGCTTTAACGTCGTTAAAGCATCATCATTGTCACATAAAAACTTAGCTAAACGTCCCGTTGAATCAAGAACAACATTAAGGGCAATAACATCTTCGAGATATTTTATTTTTTTAGAGAGTGACTTAAAAAGAAGGAAAGCAATATCAGGATCATATAAAAACTCTTTTTTAAAACGTTCAAAATCAATTTCAATGATTGTACCATCCGTTTCAAAAGCAGCTGAAGCCGGATACGGTATTCCCTCTAAAACTGCCATTTCAGCAACGAGTGATACCGGGTGAAACCGATGCATGATAATCTCATTATTTTTTGGATCCGTTTTATATACTTTTAACGTACCCTCTGTAAGTAATGTCAGTGATGTCGGCTGCTCTTTCTCATAAAATAGAATAGAACCTTTATCAAAATGTCTTTTTTTTGCAAAAGTACCTAACAACGTCAGCTGCTCATCACTTAAAGTCTCAAAAAAGTAAATCTTTTTTAAATTTGTCACTATTATCCTTATCTACATGTAAACTTATAAATCAAGTTAGAGAATATAACCATCTCACGCTTAAGAGGGCATTAACCATTATTCTTTTACACTTCACTATCTAAACAGTTAAAGAGAAATTATGAATTTTCATACCTATATACATGCCGTAGGCACTGGACATAAAGGCAATAGAGACTTAAGCTTTGATGAGAGTGCTGATATGATGCATCAGATACTTAATCAGAGTGTGCACTCTGAACAAATTGCCGCATTTTTACTAGGTTGGCGTATTAAACCTGAGACCACAGAAGAGTTTCGTGGCGCCTTAAGTGCATGTGATGCATACATAACATCAACAACTATAGAAAATTCTCTTGAACTTGGTTACCCATTTGATGGGAAAGTTAATAACCCTTACCTTTTTCCTCTTATTGCTAAAATTCTAAGATCCCATCTTAATATTGTCGTCTCAGGCGATGAGCTTCTTCCTGCAAAAGGAGGCATTACCGTAAAAGATATCTGTACTAATTACCCTGTAAATGAGAATCTCCACTTTTTTAACCGTAAAAATTATTGTAAAAAACTACATGAACTCACCCAGGTACGGATGCGCTTGGGTCTTCGTTCTGGACTGAGCACCATTGAGAAATTACCCCATGTTGCCTCAAGCCAATATGCTATGACAGGCGTATTTCACAAGCCTTATGTGCAAAAATATCTTGAGATTTTTTCCTCTCGCTATAGACGTCTAGCCCTATTAAAAGGTAATGAGGGTACCCCTGAGATTTTTAGTAAGGGAAGATTATGGATTGCTGAAGACGGGGAGGTAACAGAGTACCTTGTTGAGCCGAAGCGTTATGGAATTTTTTATAAAAAATCTTGGGAACGAATTACTTTAGAAGAGTCTCTTAATCAACTTAATAATCCAACAGATGAATTTATGAAGCTTGCCACTTTAAATGCGGCTATCATGCTTTTTGTTACCCAAAAAGCCTCTAGCATAGATGAAGGTTTTGAGTGTCTTAATGGATAAATTTTCCAATCATATTAGAAATATTTTTCACGGTTTTTTTCTCTCCATCGGAACGACCATTGCCGAACCATCTACCATCTTACCACTCATTGTAAACTACTTTGGGGGTAGCTCTATTTTAGTTGGTTTATTTGCAGCACTGCTTCGTGGTGGTGCCATAATTGTTCAGATGTTTGCCGCATTTAAAGCACAAAGCTATCCTTTAATGCTTCCGTATTTACGCCGTGTCTTTTTAGTGCGATTTATTGCATGGTTCTCAATAGGTGTTGCCATTATTATCTTTGGTCAAACTCGCCCCAGCCTCACCCTATTTTTCATTGGATTAGGTCTATTTGTTTTCTCATTTAGTGCCGGCTTTGGAGCCATCTATTTTAAAGATATTATTGGCAAAATATTTACCCATAAATTTCGTGGCAAAACCATGGCATACCGACAGTTTTTTACGGCTTTTGGCGGACTCATCAGCGGAACATTTGCCGCGATTATTTTAGAGATGTACGAGCCACCATTTAGTTTTGGTTACCTCTTTATTATTAGTGCATTTTTAATGGGCTTTGGTTACCTTGCAATGGGTGGGGTTGATGAACCTGTAAAAGAGAAAGTTGCCGTGCGGGAAAGCTCCTTTAAAATCTTTTTAAAGAACTCAATGCAGTTACTTAAAAGTGATAAAAACCTGCAGATTCAAATTACAACCTTTCTTTTTGCCTATGCGTATCTCATTGCACTGCCATTTATTATTTTAGATGCTCAGGCAAGCATTAATCTAACAGGAACTGCCGTTGGAATTTTAATCACCTCTCAGATGGTCGGTGCGATGCTAAGTAATTTTTTGTGGGGCAAACTCAGCAGTAATGGTCATAATCGTCTTACGGCAAATATCGCCCTCCTAATACACATTGTAGCTGTAGTCTTAGCATTTAATGCTTCAACACTTAATGAATACATTGCCATCTTTTTTTTAGTAGGAGCTGCAACTGATGGCAATCGCATAGCATCAGGAAACCTCATCTTAATCGCAGCACCTCCTGAAAAACGCCCTGTCTATGTGGCACTTCAGATGAACATCATCTCTATAGGCATGTTCTTCTCAATATTGGGTGGTCTAATTTTACATGTAAGCAGTTATGAGGTACTTTACAGTATTACCCTTTTGATGCTATTTTTTGCGTTTTATATGTCATTGAAGCTCAAAGATGAATAATCTTATCTCAAATATACTTCTATCATCTTACTTTTAGCGGTAAAGTTTGAACAGTAACTGAGTAAATCAAAAAAATCTTTATCATAAAAGCCGAGTTCATAAAGTTCTTGTAAATCCTCACTGTTAAATTCCTTGGCATGGTAAAGTGCTTGTAACACTTTTAAAGCCAGAGTTTTTTGTTTGTTGTCAAAAGGTATATTTTGTATCTCATCGACTATATTTTTGACAATATTTTCTTCTACTCCCATTTTAAACAGTAGTTGCGTATTAAACGTTTTACAATACGCCCTCTTTTCTTTATGAGCAATGTAAAGTCTCATAAATGGCAAAAGTGTACTATCAATCTTTTTATGCGTCATAAAATATCTGTTGTACTCTACAAACTCCTGAAGCGCTTTGAAGTCAATCGTAGCAAAAAGTTCAAGATGAGAAGGCACAAAACCTAGATTTTTTTCAATCATTTTGTATAAAAGTTTTAACTCACCTGTGGCTTCATCTTTTTTTATTGGTGTAACTATAAACATATTATCTCCCTTACTAGACCAATTGGTCTACTGAGAGTATATTATAATACTGTCTCTTAAAATAGACTGAATGGTCTATTTAGTTTTTTAGTGATTTCAAATAAGCAATAAGGTGCTTAATAGATTGTAGGTATCTATCTTTTGATGACTGTTGCGGGCTTAGTGAGAGGTTTCCCCAAACTGTAGCAATGATAAACTCTGATAAAGAGTCTCTATCGACCTCTTCTTTTAAGTTACTATTTTCAAGAAGAAATTTTATTTTATGTTTCATGTTTTCATAAATAACATTAATCTCTTGTTCAAAGTCTTTATCAACAGGAGACATCTCTTGGTTGAGTCTATTGAGTGGACAACCATAGCTAAGCAGCTCTTTTTTCTCAGAAACTTTCAAAATACTTTTAATAATTGTATTTATTTCATGTTCATCATCCAGTTTTTTAAGTTCATAAAACTCATCCATTCGTGGAGCAATTCGCTCTTTAAGAACTGCTAAGACCATCTCTTTTTTTGAAGTAAAATGGTGATACAAAGAGCCTTTTGGAATATGACACTCTTTGAGTATCATAGCCATGCTTGTACCGTTGTAGCCTTTGGCATACACCAAAGCAAAGACAGCATCTAAAATTTTTTCTCTTGTCGGTTGTTCAATTTTCAATATCTGTCTCCTATCTTAAAACACAACCTTTTTTTAAGTGTTGTAAGAGCGATCCCCCGCATCACCGAGACCATGAACAATAAGCTTATTATCATTCAGTTTCTCATCAATTTGTGCAATATAGATATCAACATCAGGGTTAGCTGATTGCACTGCTTGTTAAGCACTATCACCTCTAAAGGTTCTTTTTTTTAATGACTTCAAGTGCATCGCACATTGAGCCACCGGTTGCAATGCTTCATAAACGAGTTGTTTGCTTAGCTCTACAATAGTGTGCCTAAAACGCATGGCATCACTATTTTAATCTCTTAAACGGGTAATCAATGTTTTTGTAACAGGATTTGAAAGTTCATAAAGCATTTTTTACCTTTTAAATTAGATTAAATCCCAAAAAACTTCTGTAAAAATTCACGCTCTTTAGCAGTCTCAATAAAGATCTTAACAATTGTTTGGTTATTCTCTCCCATTACTACAACATGGTTATTCTCAACTTTTAAATGCTCTTTTCCCCATATTTTATCAACTTCATCTAAACGATGTAGTACATCAGCCGCACTTGGTTTCTCTTTTGTCCCTGTCCTAGAGTCAATAATAGCCAAACCACCAACAATTTTTTCTAATTTATATGGACTGTACACTTTAATTGCTTTATAAATACGCTCCTCTTTTGCATCAGGCGTAGCACGCTGCATTGCAATAAATCCTAGCACTAAAAATGCAAATATAAATCCTAAAAATAGTCCTTTTTTAACTGTCATTACTCACTCCAACTTTTAATATAGTATTCTGCTTTTTTATCAAGCATTTTCATACGCTCTTTTCCTTTTGGTAAGCTACGGCGCAACTGTTTCATCTCTTTTAGAAATTCTGAGATTCCTTCCGGAATTAGATTTTGTAAATATCGTCTAAGATGTTTTGCCATAGCAGGAGACGCTCCTGAGGTCGAAATAGCAATCGTCAAGTCATCTTTTTTAATATACGATGGAAAAATAAAATCGCAATAATCCACTGAATCCACAGAGTTACACAGACAATTGTACTGTTTTGACTCTTGAAAAACCTCTGCTTGCAACGGTATGTCATCAATAGCCACAATAACGACTGCAAACTCTCTAATATCACCCGTCTCATAAACACGTTGCTCAAACATTAAATTCTCTTTAGAAATTCTCTCTTGCATCTGCTCTGAAAGTTTGGGTGCAATCACCTTAATATTATTAGTAAAGTCTAAAAGATGATCTAATTTTTCATAAGCGATGTACCCACCACCTATTATTAAAATCTTCTTATTGTCTAATTTTAAAAAAGCAGGAAAATAACTCATCCCTCTCCTTATTCATATTATACTGCTATAGTAGCATATTCTTTAAAGATGTTAGCATACCTCAAAAGATGTACAGAGATTTTGATACACATCAATTGAATTTAATTTAAAAGAGATTACAATCATCTAAATTTAAAATTGAAAGTAATAAAATATGAAACAAGAGATCCTTTCAAGAATTCAAAAAAAGTTCCCACTAGTTGCCAAACCGTTTAAGGTAATTGCCGATGAGTTAGGTATGAGCGAAGATGAAGTGCTCGCTATTTTGCAAGTTGAAAAAAAGAATAATATTATTCGCCAAACTTCGGCAATTTTTGACACAAAACGCTTAGGCTACAAATCTTCATTAGTAGCATTTAAAATTGCTCAAGAGAAAATTGATGATGCCGTTAAAATCATCAACTCACATCCGGGTATTTCACACAATTATGAGCGTAATCACGATTTTAATATCTGGTTCACACTCGCTGTCGCACCGGACTCTAAACTCGGTTTAGAAAAAACATTAGAAATTTTGGCGAAACTCACCGGCGCCCAAGATTACATTATGCTTCCGACACTGAAACTTTTTAAAATCTCTGTTAAACTCAACACTACGGGTAAAGACGATAAAAAAGAGAAGGTCAATAAAGTTAAACATACCGAGATTGAATTGTCACCACTGCATCATCAAATTATTAAAAGAGCACAATATGACATTGAAATGGTAAGCGAACCATTCAAAAAAATTATTAAAGAACTTGATATTGATTATGAAACATTCTTCAATATTTTGATAGAATTACAAGAAGCTGGAATTATGCGTCGATTTGCCTCTATTTTAAACCATAGAAAAGCAGGTTTTAACGCTAATGCCATGGTAGTTTGGGATGTTGATGAGACCAATGGAGAATCCATTGGTGAGAAAGCAGCTGCATTTAGTGCAGTAAGTCATTGCTACCTTCGCCCTAAATATGACAATTGGTCTTACAATCTTTTTACTATGGTTCATGGTAAAACAACTCAAGAGACCAACGGAATTATTGAAGAGATGGCAAAAGAGATAGAGTCTAAGTCTCACATGCCACTCTACTCATCACGAGAATTTAAAAAAGTACGTATTGAGTATTTCACGCCTTCATTTGCAGCGTGGGAAACACAATACAGTACACTATAAAGAAGGAAAAATATGGAACTGTTTTTTGAATTAGAGATTGTTTACATTGTTATTGGAATTTTCGTATTAAGTGTGACAGCCTTTGTTACCACACGCGATTTTGTACCTCGTGTTGCATTTAAGCGCGGAATGATTGGAGTTGGTTCACTGATTTCTATTATGATTTTGGTGCACTATTTTATGACAACAAAGCGAATGGCAGGCGTTAAAGAGATTTTTAATGAAGGCGGAACTATTATCTGTGAGAATAAGATGCAACTCACTATCTCACGGTCGGTATTAATCTCCAAAGAACTTGAATGGCGCCTTGAAGGTGATTATTTTGCCTCTGATAACTATGAACGTACTTTTCATACCGCACGATGTGTTGATTATGCACCGATGGCACCCGAAGATGTGCCCAAATAATGATTAATACACTTAAACGCTACTCTATGGCACTTATTTTTCTCTTTCTTGTTGTATTTTTAATGCTACTTGGTACCTTAGGCGTCAAAAATTTTGGAGACAAGATGATTGAAGATACCGGCGTTACCATGGAACCAAGAGGAGAAAGGATTAACCAATGAATCTTACCATCATCCTCATTTCTGCCGTCATTTTAAGCATTATATTTCACTTCATTGGAGTCTATGCCAATGCCAAAAAAACGGTCTGGGTTATGATTGCATTGATGTGGGCAGGTTCTATCAATATTGCTATGAATGAAATAAGTGACAAAGGCTACAAAAACCTTGAAAAAATGCGTGGTAAATATAAAACTACCGATGCACTTATACATGCAGCAGAACCAGAAATTAGCCTGTATGAGATGATTGGAATTAAAAGAAGTTTTAATGAAGAGAAAAAGAAAAAAAGTGATTATTTGTAGCTAAGGATCTTACACATTGTAACATATGCTTCGAGTCACTATGGCACCTAAAAAACAATCTCTATCGCTTTGCGAGAGCTATAGCGCTTCATATACTCTACGATCATACCGTGAAACTCAGCATAGACTTTTGGCAACTCTTCATCACTAAAATAACTATGTATATTTTCGCACCAATATTTCAATTCATCATAACTCTCGAACTCGTAACCTAAAGCATTTAAAAGTTTTTGTGTGTAACTATCAACAACCATTTCACAACGCTTACAAGCATAACAGAGAATTGAATCAGCACTCTCTTGTCCCACTCCTTTTTGTGCTAAGAGCCACTCCCTGCTTACCTCGGTACAAAAGGTTTCAAAGTCACCAAAGGTTTCAATAATGTTTTGTGTTAACAGCTTAATGTACTTGGCTTTGTTTCTATAATATCCGCTGGGAGTAATATGCAGCATTAGAACATCTAAATTACATGTACTCATACCTTCTAGTGAAAGCAAATCATTCACTCGTAAGTTCACTAGTGATTTCTCAACATTTTTCCATGAAGTGCTTTGTGTCAATATTACACCCAAAACCACCTCAAAACTTCCGTAGTGAGGCCACCAAAATGACGGAGACTCTTGCAATAGTTTAAGCGATTTCAGTTTCTTATATAACTCATATGAATCATCAATGTACATATCATATTATATCCTCTTTTTAACACTTTTATTAAACCATAGTATACTACTTTAGTTTAAATATTAAATATATATTTTATACAAATATTCCCCTATTTAAAGCTATACTTATTCCTGACTATAATAATATGGAATTTTGACAATACTGACTTATTCTATTATTATACCACTCATAAATAAAGGTTAAGGAGAAAAAGTGCTTTATTCAAATAACATTGCCAATCAGACTGAAAAGACCAACCTATACCGTATTCAATCAGGTGCAATTGCTATGATAGCACTTGCATTTTTTTTAACGCTATATCTACCACTATTGCTACTATTTACTGGTACTTTTAAAATCCATACATTATTAAAAGAGTACAACATAACAGTCATATCATTAAAAGACTACTAATGCATGAAAAAGCGTATAGAAGTATTATCAAAACGATTTCATGGCGAACACTCGGCACGCTAGATACAGTTTTGATCTCTTACATCATTACCGGTAGTTTTGCTATGGCTGCTTCCATCGGTTCTATTGAACTCGTAACGAAGATGATTCTTTACTATTACCATGAACGTGCATGGAATAAGATTAACATTGGTCGGATACCTCCGACGCAACACAATTATCAAATTTAAAGGAAGGCAATGAGTCAGAATATAAATTTACTAAATAAGCAATTTGAAGAGAGTTCCACTGAAGAGATATTGCACTATTTTATCAATAAATACCAAAGAAAGGTTGGTTTTTCATCAAGCTTTGGTGCAGAAGACCAAGTTCTAACCGACTTAATACTCAAAAAAAATAACAACGTAAAAATATTCACGCTTGATACGGGGAGATTACCGTATGAAACCTATGATGTCATGAATCGTACCAACTTAAAATACAACATCAAAGTCGATGTCTATTTTCCTGAAGCGTCACATGTCGAATCACTCTATAGGGAACAAGGAATCAATGGATTTTATGAAAATGTAGCAAATCGTAAAGCATGTTGCTATGCTCGTAAAATTGCTCCATTAAAACGTGCACTCAAAGATCTTGATGTCTGGATTACCGGTCTTCGCCAAAGTCAGTCCGTCACCCGAGAAACACTCTCGCTTATTGAGTTTGATAAAGATAACAATCTTATCAAACTCAATCCACTTATATCATGGAGTGAAAAAGATATCTGGGATTATATTAAAGAGCACAACATACCCTACAACAAACTACATGACGAGGACTACCCAAGTATTGGATGTGCCCCATGTACACGCGCAGTAAAAACTGGAGAAGATGTCAGATCAGGTCGGTGGTGGTGGGAAGAACCCGAACATAAAGAGTGTGGACTCCACACCAGTAGAACATAGGAGACAAAATTTATGATTAATAAAAAACGGTTAAACCATCTAAAACGGCTTGAAGCCGAATCAATTCACATTATGCGTGAAGTTATTGCTGAGTTTGACAATCCGGCAATGCTCTACTCGATTGGAAAGGACTCTTCAGTTATGTTGCATCTGGCACTCAAGGCATTCCATCCGGCAAAGCTGCCTTTTCCACTTCTACATGTAGATACTACATGGAAGTTCAAAGAGATGATCGAATTCCGTGACCAACGTATGCGTGAACTTGGGATTGATCTGCTCGTTCACATTAACTCTGAGGGTGTTGAAGAAGGGATTGGACCATTTTCACATGGAAGTGCCGTACACACTGACGTGATGAAGACCGCAGGACTGAAACAGGCACTTAATAAATACAAGTTTGATGCCGTCTTTGGCGGGGCACGCCGTGATGAAGAAAAGAGTCGCGCCAAAGAGCGTATCTACTCCTTTCGTGATAAAAATCACCGCTGGGATCCAAAAAATCAACGACCAGAATTATGGAACATCTATAACGGTCGCGTACACAAAGGTGAAAGCATTCGTGTCTTTCCGCTTTCAAACTGGACGGAACTCGATATCTGGCAATATATCTACCTTGAACAGATACCTATTGTACCACTCTACTTTGCATCAAAACGTCCGGTTGTCGAACGTGACGGTATCAAAATAATGGTTGATGACGAACGCCTGCCGCTTGAGCCGGGAGAGACACCAAAGATGGAGATGGTACGATTTAGGACACTAGGATGCTACCCTCTTACGGGTGCTGTCGAATCCGAAGCGACAACATTGCCCCAAATTATTCAAGAGATGTTACTCACTAAAACAAGCGAGAGACAAGGTCGTCTAATAGATGCTGATCAGGCTGGATCAATGGAAAAGAAAAAAATAGAGGGGTATTTTTAATGGCGCATCAAAGTGACTTAATCGCTTCAAATATTGAAGCGTACCTTACAGAACATGAGAACAAAGAGCTGCTACGTTTTATTACTTGCGGCAGTGTCGATGATGGGAAGAGTACCCTAATTGGGAGATTGCTACATGATTCAAAAATGATTTTTGAAGACCAATTAGCCACCATCACTCAAGAGAGTAAAAAGATGGGTACTACCGGGGAAGAAATTGACTTAGCCCTACTGGTTGATGGACTGCAAAGTGAGCGTGAACAGGGTATTACTATTGATGTTGCGTACCGCTATTTCTCAACTGATAAACGTAAATTTATTATTGCCGATACACCCGGTCATGAGCAATATACACGAAACATGGCTACAGGAGCATCAACCGCAGATCTTGCAATTATTCTCATTGATGCACGACATGGCGTCCAGACACAGACACGACGACACTCTTATATTGTAAAGCTTCTTGGCATTCCGCATGTCATTGTAGCCATTAACAAAATGGACATTGTCGATTTTTCACAAGAGCGCTATGAAGAAATTAAAGCGCAATATCTTCACTTTGCCAAAGAAATTGGCATTAGCGATATTCGTGTTGTGCCCCTTTCAGCACTCAAAGGGGACAATGTCGTTAACAAAAGCAGTCAAACTCCATGGTATGAAGGGAAACCACTAATGAGCCTGCTTGATACCATTGAGATTGCAAGTGATCGTGACTACACACACTTCAGGTTTCCGGTACAGTACGTTAATCGACCCAACCTGAACTTTAGAGGATTTGCAGGAACCATTGCCTCCGGAACCATCTGTGTTGGTGACGCAATTACGGTGCTGCCTTCAGGTAAAACTTCAACTGTTAAATCCATTGTCACTTATGATGGAATGCTTGAAGAAGCCTATGTTGAAATGGCAGTTACCCTAACCCTTAATGATGAGATTGATATTAGCCGTGGTGATATTATTGTTAAAAGTGATAATATGCCTGAGCGTGCCACCTCACTTGATGTTAATATTGTCTGGATGAGTGAAGACCCTTTGGTCATAGGAAAAAACTATTTTATTAAGCGTGCATCAAAGCTAAGTAGCGCTGCAGTAGAGTCTTTCTACTACAAAACTAATGTCAATACACGTGATAAAGAAAAAACAGATCTCCTTGAACTTAATGAAATAGGTCATGCAAAACTCTCACTCTCTGAACCGATTGCATTTGACACGTATGAGCAAAATCGCCTTACGGGTAGTTTTATTATTATTGACCGCATAAGTAATAATACCGTTGGTGCCGGCATGATTGTCAAAGCTTCTGATGAGCAACACAGCATTGTGAGCAGTGAGTTTTCAGACTTTGAGATTGAGTTTAATGCATTAGTGAGAAAACATTTCCCTCACTGGGAAAGCAAAGCAATTTTTTAGGAAAAGCAATGAAAAAAGAGACCAAAGCAGCGCGTGTAGAGCGAATAAAACGTGAAAAAGACGGACTTGATGTTCTTGAGGACATCCACCGTTATGCAAAAAGTGGTGAGAGTGTCGACTTGGAAGATATTGACCGTTTCAAATGGTACGGACTCTATACTCAAAACCGATCACTTCAAGATGACAATGATACCAATCTATACTTTATGCTACGCATAAAAATGGAATCAGGAGAACTCTCTGTTGCTCAAATCAAAGTTGTTGGAACAATTGCAAAGCAATATGCCAAAAACAGTGCTGATTTTACAACACGTCAAGATATTCAATTTCACTGGATTCAAGTCAAAGATCTGCCAGATATCTTTGCTCAGTTAGATGCAGTAGGTCTAAGTACGCAATTCGCCGCCGGAGATTGTCCGCGTAATGTCGTCAGTTGCCCCGTTAATGGTCTTGATATTGAGCAAACATCCGATGTTACCGATGTTGTGCGAAATATCAATAACGAATTTCGAAACAACAGAGCATTCTCAAATCTTCCAAGAAAATTCAAAATCGGTGTCTGTGGATGCGGTAAGCACTGCATGTCACACGAAATTCAAGATTTAAGCTTCACTGCAACAAAAATTGAAAACGGTAGAACACTTTTAAGTGTCACTATCGGCGGCGGATTGGGGAAAAACAAACGAATTGCGACACATATCGGCTACATAACAGCAAAAAAAGCCGTGGCCGTCTCTAAAGCTGTAACAGAAATTTTTCGTGACTACGGCAACCGTGAAAACCGCTCCAAAGCACGGCTTGGACATCTTATTGAACAATGGGGCACTGAAAAATTCGTGAATGAGTTACACAACAAAGTTGACTTCAGACTCGAACAACACTCACATCCGCACTTTACACCCTACTCCAAAAGAACCCATTTTGGTATTCACGAAAGTGTGAAAACCAATGAAAGCTATATTGGATGTGCTGTTAATAGTGGTAAAATTGGCGGGGAGGCTCTATTAGCATTAGCTAAAATTTTACATGTAAATCAAGCCAAAGCGATCCGTGCAACAACAACACAAAACTTCATTGTAATAGGAGTGCCAAATAAGCAGACACTGCCACTTTGCGATGCATTAGAAAATTTGGGATTTAGTGCTTTTCCTTCTGTGTTTAAAGCACGTACCTTAGCCTGCACAGGTCTCAACTTTTGTAAATTTGCCATTAGTGAAACCAAAGGGCTTGCTCAAAATATTATTAAACATTTAGAACATAAATTTCCAGAGTTCACTGAACCATTAAGCATCAGTGTTAATGGCTGTCCTAATGCCTGTGCCCATCCTTATGTTGTTGACATCGGTCTTTTAGGCTGTATTGTCAAAGAAGGAGATGAGCGCATTAATGGTTTTGAGCTAATTTTTAATGGCCATCTTGAAGGTGACAAGAGCCATTTTGGTGTTAAAAGTGGTATTAAAGTGACACCACAAAACGCTCCTAAAGTTATTGCTGATCTTATACGAGAGTATCAAACCAGCCAAAGCGATGAGTTCAAGAGTTTTTTAAAACACAAAGTTACTTCATAAGTGCAATGGATTTTTTGAGTGAATCAAAAAAGTATGCAATATCATCACAACTATGGGTAAAATGAAATCCTATTCTAATCCAACCCGGTTTAGCAGAAAATGTCTCATTATCTTTATAACCGAGCAAGTCATGTCCGTAAGGTCCAGCACAGCTGCATCCTGCTCTGACTTGTATTTTAAATTGATCTGATAACACTTGAGCTAGTTCGTAAGGGTCAAGCCCTATTATGTTAAAAGAAAAAATAGCCAGTTTATTGTGACTTTCCAAACAGTAGAGTTGCATATTTTCAACGCTTTGGACTCCTTTTTTAAAACATATTTTTAGCTCGTTCTCTTTTTGTGCAATATATTTTAGTCCAATCTCATTTCGAAGTTCATACGCCATTGATGCTTTGATAAACTGTAAGATACCCGGTGTTCCGGCATCCTCTTTGGTCTCAAAATCTTCGCTAAAGACATGTGATGCACGTGACACATACGATACGGTTCCCCCACCTGCAAATGTCGGCACCTCTTGACAGTCACACAAACATTTTCGAATCACTAAAAGTCCACAGCTACCAGGCCCGCCTAAAAGCTTGTGAGGTGATAAAAACATTACATCATAGTAGTTTGAGTCAATATTCATATAAGGAGATGACGCCGCCGCGTCAAAACATACTATGGCATCATACTCTTTCATCATCTCATAAATCTCTTTAATGGGATTGATGGTACCTGTCACATTAGAAGCCGCTGCAAAACTACCAAAAAGTTCCCTATCACTATTTTCTTCGAGCACTTTTCGTAACTGCTTTAAGTCTATTGTCTCATTGGAGTCTAACGGGATTCTGATTGTCTCACACAATGCTTCTCTGAAACTTACTTCATTAGAGTGGTGCTCAAACGGACCAATAATAACTAAAGGAAGTTTACTTGGATCAGGATCAATTGCATACCGTTTTTTAGTTGCTGGAGGAATGTAAAGCCCCGCGAGTTCTTGAAATTTTTTTATTGCACCCGTTGCTCCGGTTCCGCAAGGAATAATATAAAAGTCCTCTTTTGTATCAAGAGATTTTTTTAGCGACTCTCGTGCATCGTTATAATATTTTGTAATAATTTTGGCATTGTATCCTACTTCGGAGTGGGTATTGGCATAGGTCTTTAAAATCTTTTGAAGTTTTTTCTCAATAGGGTTGTATGCAAGTCCGGAAGCGGTGAAGTCAAGGTAGAGAATACCATCTTCAAGTATGGTATTCTCTTTTACGGTTTTAATCATCATACAGACCAGAACTTAGATACCTCTCGCCTGTGTCATTTAACATTGTTACTATAATTTTTCCTTTATTCTCTTCTCTGCTAGCTATCTGCTCAGCGGCACATATATTAGTGCCTGAAGAGATACCAACAATCAAGCCCTCTGTTTTAGCGAGTTTTCTTGATGCCGCTAGAGAGTCTTCATAACTTATTTTGAGAATTTCATCATATATTTCAGTATTGAGTGCTTCGGGGATAAACCCGGCTCCAATTCCCTGTATTTTGTGAGGTCCCGGTTGTCCTCCTGAAAGAACAGGTGAACCATCAGGTTCTACGGCAATAATCTGAATATCCGGATTGTGCTGTTTCAATACCTCTCCAACGCCAGTTATAGTACCGCCGGTTCCTACTGCAGCTATAAAAATATCGACTTTGCCATCAGTATCTCGCAGTATCTCTTGAGCGGTAGTGGCTCTATGAACAGCGGGATTATCCGGATTAGCAAATTGCTGAAGAACAAAAGAATTTTTTATCTGCTCTGCTAACTCAAAAGCTTTATCTACCGCTCCTTTCATCCCTTTTTCAGGTTCGGTAAGCACCAGTTCAGCTCCAAGAGCTGCTAAAAGTTTTCGTCGCTCTAAACTCATAGAACTTGGCATTGTAAGTGTTAGATTCAGACCCAAACTTGCACATACCATGGCAAGACCAATTCCGGTATTACCGCTTGTAGGCTCTATAATATTTGTCTCTTGTGTAATGTCGCCTCGCTTTAGTGCCTCATTAATCATGTTATAGCCTATTCTGTCTTTTACAGAGTGTGAAGGGTTTAAAAACTCGCATTTTCCAAGAACCGTAGTTCCTGTTGCATCTGAGCAACTGTTTAGCTTAACAAGCGGTGTATTTCCGATAAGTTCTGTAACATTTTTTGCATAATTCATGATCTTTCCTCTTTAAATACTGTAACAAATTTGTCTTGATACAAGTTGTTGATACTTCGTTAAGTCCGCTAATGAAAGGTTAAAAATATCCTCAAGCTCTCTCGTTTTTTCTTCATAAAAAAGCGCTAAAGCAGGACTTTTTGTTGTTGACTCAACAATACTCAAGTTTCCTTCGAGTGCCTCAAAAATTTCTCTTATCATAATCTCTTTAGAGTCTTTTGCCAGATGATACCCTCCGTGGGCACCTCTGGTGCTACTTACAAGTCCCGCTTTTCTAAGCGTTCCTAAAAGTTGTTCAAGATAATTTTGAGGGATATTGGCATTTTCCGAAATCTCCTTGATCTGTATGGGCTTACTGCTTTTTAGCAGATGCATTTCATACATTGCTGCTAAACCGTACAACCCTTTTGATGAAAGAAGCGCCATTATCTTATCCTAAGGCTTTTGCCAGATCCTCAATCAGGTCATCGGCATTTTCGAGTCCGACACTTAGTCTAACCAGTCCTTCAGTCACACCTGCTTTTTCTAAATCTTCAGGAGGTACTTGCATGTGTGTTGTACTTGCCGGATGCGTTATAATTGATTTTGAATCACCAATATTGACCACGACTGCAAACAACTCTGTCGTATTTAAAATATGTTCAGCTGTTTCAAAATCGCCTACATCAAAACTTAATAGTCCTGAAGCGTTACCGTCTTTAAAATCCTCTTTTGCACGTTTGTGATAGAGATCGCTCTCAAGTCCCGGGTAGTTTACTCTAAGAACTTTTGGATGCGCCTCTAAAAATTTTGCAATTTTAAGTGCATTTTGGCTGTGCTGTTTCATTCGAATAGAGAGTGTCTCTAAGCCTTGAATAAACAGCCATGAGTTAAACGGTGCTTGTGCTGCTCCCATATCTCTAACTAAAGAAAGTCTTGTTCTGAGTGTAAACATTGGAAATGGCAAGTCGGCATAGACCAGACCATGGTAGCTCTCATCGGGTTCATTAAATTGAGGATATCTCGCATTACCGATAAGTTTGTCATTGAGACCTTCTCGCTCAATAGTCAATCCGCCAATGGCTAAGCCTTGACCGGTGATATATTTACTTGCACTGTGTACAACAATATCAACACCTTTAGTTAATGGATTAAAGAGTATCGGGGTTGCTACAGTGTTATCACAAATTGTGATTACATCATATTTGTTTGCAATCTTGGCAATTTTTTCAACATTGGCAATCGAGATATTTGGATTTGAGAGTGACTCAAAAAAGATCGCTTTGGTCTTATCATCTATGAGTGCTTCTAAATTATCTGCACTGTCGCTATCAAATATTTTAGCCGTGATGCCAAATCGTTTAATAGTATGAGTAAGAAGTGTTGTTGCCCCGCCATATATTTTCTCCGCGACAATAATATTGTCTCCGGCTTGGGCAAGGTTGGCAACTGCATTGAAAATGGCCGCTTGTCCGCTTGATGTAGCAATGGCTGCTGCACCTTTTTCAACTGCTGCAATTCGAGTTTCTAATACTTCAGTAGTCGGGTTATTAAGTCGTGTATAGATCGGTCCTAGCTCTTTAAGTGCAAAGAGATTTGCAGCTCTCTCAGCCGTTTTAAAGTCATATGCCGTTGTCTGATATAGTGGAACTGCCATAGTACCCATGCCTTCTTGATTGTATCCATGGTGAAGTGCTAAAGTCTCTTGTTTCACATCTATTCCTTAATTTTTATTTGTAAAAGTATAGTCAATAAAAAATCTATTGTCAAGTAATCCTATCAACAAACTATGAATTAGTTTACATGTATATTTTTTGAATTATAAATAATTCCGCCATGCTGCCAATACCATTGCAGTACCTCAACCGCATTATGACGTTGTAATTTTACTATGACATCAATATTACGATCCTGAAGTGCAGCTTTATAGTCACTTACTTTTGGACCCTCATCAAAACCAATGGCTCTAACATCGCTATCGCTCGCAGCAGAGACAACTCGGCATACTCCCGACCAGGGAATAGCACCAAGACACATGGCACAGGGTTCAGCAGAAACGATCAGTTCATGTTCAACTAAATCATGAGAACCTAAATCATAGGTTTTTAAATGGTATTGTGCAAGCATTATTGCCACCATTTCAGCATGTAGTATTGAAAGATTTTGGTTTACAACAAGGTTAACACCAAGCGAAATTAATTTACCACTTTTTTTTTCAAAGATCGCTGCAGCAAAAGGACCACCGGTTTTATGAATAACATTTTGTCGTGATGCTTCAATCACAAAGGCCATACGAGCTTCGATATCACGAATCGTATCGATATCGCGTATATATGCATCAATCCAAGAAGGAAGTGTAAAAGAAACGCTGGAGGCTTGCTCAGACATCATAAAACCTTAACTTGAGATTTACATGTAAATTATTATGCTAAAAGTGTTGCAATCCATTTTGTATTGGGTTGCACATCGAGTGCAATTTTTACCATAATGGTCAGAGGAATAGAGAGTAGCATACCGATAGGCCCTAATAGCCAACCCCAAAATATTAAAGATAAAAAGACAATGAGTGTTGAAAGCCCTAACCCTTTTCCCATAACCTTAGGTTCAATAATAGAACCAAAAACGATGTTAATAATAACATAACCCGCAGCTACAATCATTGCACTTCCTGGACCAAATTGGATTAGTGCTAAAATCACAGCGGGAATCGCTGCAATAATGGAGCCGATATTAGGAATAAAATTAAGTAAAAATGCCACCAATCCCCAAAGGATGTAATAATCAACACCAATAGCCATGAGCATCAATGAGACAATAATGCCTGTTACTATTGAAATAGCAGTTTTTAAGATCATATAGTGCTTGATCTTGTTAGATATTTCACGCAAATGATGCATACTTTCGCGTTCAGTTGAAGCAAACTTTCTTTGAAACTGAGACATCTCTAGCAACATAAAGATCACCATTAATATAATCATAAAACTGTTCGTTATGATAGAGCCAAAATTTTTGAGTGTTCCTGCAATATACTTCATTGTTGTTTTAGGATCAAATGCCATAAAAAGCTCTTCATTAGGCAAATCTACTCCAAAACCCTCTAAAAAAAGAATCATTTCATTCATATTTTGTGACAGTTTCGCTTCATAAACAGGCAGGTTATTATTAAAATCTTGGACTGAGTTACCAACCAATACCGTTACCATACTAAGCAGTCCCACAAAAAAAAGCATAACAGCGATGATTGAGAGCGAATCAGGTAAACCACGAGACCTTAACCACTCAAACAGCGGTGCTAAAATAATGGCTAAAAAAACAGAGAGTAAAAAGGGTACAATAACCACCGACGCAAGCTTAATTCCTGCAAGTACGATGACAACGGAAGCCATCACAATAAATATGTAGCCGACACTTTTAGAGTTTTGAGCCATTGGTTACTCCTGCACCTGTTTTTTATTGGTAATACTTTGAAGATAATTAGAGATATTCATTAATGAAAATGTAATTAAAAAGATCATTAATCCCGGAAAGAAGCTAACCCACCATGCAATATCAATGACCTCTTTACCATTACTTAAAATCGTTCCCCAGCTCATCTGCGGTGCTACAATTCCAAGCCCTAAAAAGCTTAGTCCCGATTCTGCTAAAATGGCACCGCCGACACCAAATGTAAAGCTTACAAAGAAAATCGGTGCTAACAGCGGTGAGTAATATTTAAAAAGAATTTTATAGGTTTTAACATTAGCAATACGCAATATTTTAATAAACGGTTTATGCGTAATAGCAAAACTCTCAGAGCGAATAAGTCTCGCCGTGGTCATCCAACCGGTAATGGAAATTATAACAATAAGTACCCAAACCGATGCATTCACATAACTCACTAATGCCAACAATAAAAAAAAGGTCGGAAAGGTTAAAAATAGATCAACGAGAACAACAAAAGCTTTATCAACTTTGCCTCTAAAATAACCGGCAGTTGCTCCAATAATAAGTCCTAAAAATGATGCTATCAATGCACTTCCTACGCCAATCATCAAAGAGACTTTTCCACCTTCAATAATACGCGCAGCAATGTCACGTCCTAAGCGATCCGTTCCAAAAATATTTTCCAATGATGGTGGTAGGAGTATGGCGTTTTGATTAAGAATATAGGGACTCGTCTGATAAAAAAGTGTACCAAAAAAAGAGAATAAAAATAGTCCTGCAAGCAAAAAGATACTTACAACCGGTAACTTCATTACTGCTTGATTCCTAAAAGCGTATTTAGCATCTGATCTACTGTTGTAATGACTTTAGATGCCGCTCCATAAGCGGTCTGATATTTAATTAGATTGGTCAACTCTTCATCTATGCTTACTTTAGAGATTGATTGATATTCAAGCTCAATAGCATTAAACTGTGCCGTATAGGTGTCATCAAGATGAATCATTGTATTGGTGAAACTTCCCACTTCGGTAACTAGGGTATCGTAATAACCATAGATTGTATCGCTATAACTCTCTGAATTTGATTGAAATGTAAACGTTTCAAACTGAAGCTGTACCATACTTAGCGCTACTGTATTATTACCGGCAATATTCTCTTGGTATGGTGAAATCTCACTTGGATCCGTTTTTAAAGTTGCGTTAAGTGAAATATTTTTAGCATCATCCCCATCAAAAAAACGGCTCAGACCTAGTGCACCAGCAAAATTTGTACCGCTATCAGCACCATTAGGAGTATTGTCTTCTAATGAAAAACTGTATCCATCTTTTTGCAACTGAGGATCATTAAAACCGATACGTACTTTTCCACTAACATTATCATAAACAAATACCAAAAAATCATCAATATCATTAGTAGCATTATTATCACCGTTGTCATCACTGTTAGTTGCGATTTGCGCTGTAATACTATCCATTGATGTTGTCGAATCAATCGCAATCTCTTTTCTTGTGACTTCATTACCATTGGCGTCATAAACAATCAAATCAAAACTACCGGTATTAACTCCAAGTTTGGGATAGTTCATCAAGGAATTCGCTCCATCTACATTAACCTTGTTTGACTCCATACTAGAAGTAGAACTTCGAGCATAAACGTTATTGGTACTTTGAATCAAACCGCGGGCTAATTCATCTAGGTTGTTAATGGTCTCTTGCAAAACACCATTAAGAGGTTTCCCTGTCTCCGCATTTAAGTCAGAACCGCGCAGTTCCATTAATGCTGCAAGTTTTCCTCCTTGAATGGATGATTCAAAAGGAAGTTTCACACCGTCTTGACGCTCATAATAAAGATCGTAATACCCAAGTGCATTCGTTTCATTACTAATACCGATAGGATGATGGGAGATGCCATCGACAATATTAAAACCACCCACTTGAATCGTATAGTTCCCATTTTTCTCACTGACCATTGAACCAATAGCAGTATCTGACTCAATTGCATCTTCATAGGCATTCGCACCAATAAGACGTGACAAAGAGAGTTCTAAAAGGTTACGCTGATCTCTAAGATCATTTGCATTTGCAATACCATCGGATTCTGCCATATTAATAGCACTGTTCAGTTCAGCGATATCACCTGCTATACTATTAACTTCATTAACATAAGTCTTAACTTGGTCATTCATGCTGCTTTGCAAATCATCGATTCTGTCACGAGTTTGGTTAATATTTTGTGTGAGCGTTTTTGTCTCTTGTGCAAGAGCAACTTGAATAGCACTGCTATCAGGGTTATCTGCAAACGTCTGCCACATATCAAAGTAGTTGTGCAGGTCATTTTTAATCCCGACACCATCAATATCAGGAAAGTATGTTGAGAGCTCTTCCATAGTACTACGCATCATCTCAGAATACGCTTTATCCTCAGATGCACCGAGATATCGATCGTAAGTGAATGTATCAAAAATACGTGCTACTTCTGTTATTGTGACACCATTTCCATACGAACCGGGAGAACTGTTTAGTGGGGTAGCAGCAGCTGTTACAACACGCTGACGTGTGTAACCCTCTGTCTCTGCATTAGCAATGTTATGACTGATTGTTGCAACGCTTGCTTGAGAAGCATTAAGCCCGCTGTAGCCAATATGTAATGTATTAAAAAGTGACATACTACACCCTTACTTTTAAAAAAGATGCATTTTTAGAGGTAACACGTTCATACCCTTCCATCTCGGTCGGAACCACACGTTCAAGAAGAGAGTTATAAAACATTCCCACACTTAAAACCATCTTTGCATATTTTTTATTAACTTCACTAAGCTTAGCTAATTTTACTTTTAGCTGCTGCAATGCCGCTTGCTGTTCATCATCAAGTAACTCTGCCATATCAAGTTTTGCATTAGTGCGCATTAATTTAGAAATTTCATGGTCTATCATCGCTTTGCGATGCTCAAAACTTTTAATTTTATCTTCTTTTAGACCTATACGATCAAATTGACTATTATGTTTTGCCACTTTAATATCTTCAATATCTTGTTGTGAAATTTCTATAAGATCATCAAGATCTTTCAGTGCACTTTGTAAATGAAAAGCAAGCATCATAAACTCCTTAACTACGCTTCTTAGAGCAACTCATCGGCTATTTTTTCTGCCAACATATCCAAGTTGATTTTATAGTCGCCATTTTCAATAGATGCTTTTAAAGATTCGATCTTGCTTGCATCACCTTGTTTTGAGATATTTTGAGACCCGTCTTGTGTCCGGTTCCTTATCTCACTGTTTTGATACGTGCTATGTACTGCAGCACTATTAAGATTAGAAATCATACCATCTCCTTTTACTAAAATATTTCTGTTTATGATGTTCTAAACATTATATCGACATTATGAGAAAAAACTTAATCTTTTGTGCTTAAATGATCGAACAGCATCTGAGAAAAACCAAAACTACCAGCACTTGCTTTTGAAAGCTCATCACGGTACATCGATTTATAAATCTTATCTCCGGGATCATTTTGTTCTGTAAAAATATTCTTATCATCTTTCATTGCATTATCAAGCAACATCTTAACAATAATGGCTTCAAATTGATCGGTCTTCTCTCTTAAAGCAGCACTGTCTATATTCTTTTTAATATTAGGTATATTTGGCTGATTTAGTAGTGCCGAATTTACATGTAAATTGTCCATTAAATAATCTCCAAATCTGCTGCAATGGCACCGGCACTTTTCATCGCCTGTAAAATAGCAATAATATCTTTGGGAGTAGCACCAAGTTTTTGTAGTGAACGTGTCACATTAGCAACCGTAGTTGTTCCCTCTTTAGTATAGAGCTCATTCTCATTCAAACCGACAATAAGATCATCATCAATACGAACACTTCCTTTAGGTGCACTCATTTGCGCCTGCTCTTTAATTTTAATGGTAATGTCACCATGCGTAATTACAATGGGTTTAATGCCAATATTGACACCTGAGACGACAGTACCGGTACGTTCATTAATAATTATTTTTTGTTTTTGTTTATAATCAATTGACATTTCCTGAACTTGCGCTAAAAATGCAACCATTGAAACCTGCTCAGGACGATTCAATTTAATCGTACGAGGATCCAGAGCAACAGCTACTGAAGATTTATAGAACCTATTTACCGCTTTTTCAATTGCAATGGCATTAGAAAAACTTGATTCTTTAAGTGAAAGTGTAATATCTTTACGACTGTAAATATCTTGCATAATCTCACGTTCCACCAATGCCCCATTATAGACCATACCCGCTGTCGGATGCGATTCAGACCCTGCACCACGAATATTTCTACCGCCAATGCTGATTGAACCTTGAGCTAAAGCATAAATCTTGCCATCAACCCCTTTAAGCGGAGTCATGAGCAAGGTTCCGCCCTCTAACGATTTTGCATCACCGATTGATGAAACAACTACATTGATCTTATCGCCTTGATGCGCAAATGGCTTGAGTTTTGCCGTCACGACAACCGCCGCCACATTTTTTGATTTAATATCAACCGGATTCATATCAATATTCATTGCTTTGAGCATATTTGAAATTGATTGAAGTGTAAATTTTGAGGTAGTACCATCACCTGTTTTCTTAAGACCAACAACGAGAGAATACCCAATTAATTGATTATCACGAACACCGACAACATTGGCTACTTCACTAATCCTAGTTGCTTCAAGATTAAAACAGAACATCAAAATAAGAAATAGTTTGAACTTCATAAAATACCTTTGCCAGTTTTAAAGCAAATGGTGTTCCAAATTTACATTATTAAGTAGTAAATTGCCGGCAGCCACCTAGCCGGATCACATACATCTCCAAAACTATTATTGTTGAGTCTATTTTCTTGACCGGGATTGGGTTCTTTAGGGCAGTTATCATCTATATCGAGTACCCCGTCAGCATCCAAATCATCAGCGATAGGTTGAATATTTTGTGAAGTAAAAGGTAAAAAGAGTACATAATCCGTAACGGCATTTCCTTGACCACCTGCATTGGTTTCATTATGTTTTGGACCACTGAGCGCACCCCACCAGTTATATGCAGCGTTAACATCAACAGAGAATGTGTTTTGAAGACCATAAGTTATATTGCCATAAATATCGTTGCCATAGTCTGCTTGTCCCCCAATAATGGGTGATGCACTGTTGGTACAATAGATGCCATTGACATTGCTGCGTATGATATTATTTTTCAATAAGGTATTGCTACTTCCTGGACCATAAATATAAACACCATATTGAGTGTCTTGAATTGTATTGTGACTTAATGTAATAGCACTGTTAAAAATTCCAATACCGTGATAGCCGCCATTTTCAATAGTGGTGTTACTAACACTACTGTCACTTGCATCATTGAATTTAATGCCAGAATTTAAAAAGTTTGCAACCGTAACATAATCCAGTAAAACCTCTCCTGTCCCTGTTTTGTAAAAACTACCTGTACTCGAGTCAGACCCGGCATAATGAATTTTGGCATACGCTACCAAAGCTGTTGCACCGTCTAAAAGGTGAATGCCCCGATAATAACCGGGTTTTGGTACCGCAGTACTATCAGCAGTAAAAAGAACCTCACTGCCAAAAATTCCATTGACATCTAAATGACCCTCAATGGAGAGGCTGGCATCAGCAATAAATTCAATACTAGCACCGGCTTCAATGGTGAGGGTATTAGCACTTTGTAAAATTAAATCACCGCCAAGAAGCATTCTGTGATCTGCCGTCCAAGTTGCATCACTATCAATTATACCCGCTTCAACATATATAACGGTATCAAGAATATTACTGCTAGCAACACTCAAGCCGCTCGCATTGCTTATAAGATAGACAGCATATTTTCCTGAAACAGTATTACTAAAAGTATTGTCGATCACGGCGGTCGCAATAGCAGAACCAACAACATAAAGTCCATGCCCACCATTGCCATCAATCATGTTATTACTCAGTGTTACTAAACTATTTTGAATCATCAAACCGTGACTACCGTTGTTTTGAATGATAGCGTTGTTTACGATACTCGTTGCGTCACTCGCACTGCGAAATTCTATTCCATAAGATAGAGCATCTTCAACAGTGACGTGATTGAGTGAAACAGCCCCGGCACCCGTTTTATAAAAACTACCATAACTGGCATCGGAACCTCCATAACGAATTTGGGCATACTCTACCGATGCTGTTGCACCATTCTCGATAAAAATACCTTGATAATAACCTGGAACCGGCACTTCGGCATCAGCAGTAAAAACAACTTCACTACCGGAGATTCCAATAACATTCAAATGACCTGCAATGGTGAGTCTGGCATTGGATGTAAACGTGACAATCGTACCTGCTTCAATGGTTAAAGTATTACCACTGCGAAGCGTCACATCGCCACTCACTGTATGAGCAGTACTCCACGTTTGTGTCGTGATATAAGTAACTGCTTCTAAATTCACAGCTATAAGAAGAGAAAAGAGTAAAAAAACTTTTTTAAGAAAACTCATATATCACCTTTAGTAATAAATAATAATATAATCTTTCTTAAAAAGAGCATTGACAGAGCAATTAAACGTAATAGGTTAAGCTTGTCTTCCCAAATTTCTTAGATTTTAGCTTTTTAAAGCTTCCGACATTCTCATCTAGTGCTAATCCTGTCATGTGTTCAACAATAATCATCTCAACAAGCTCGCTAGGCAGTCCTTCGATTAAAGCAATCATCTTGTTGTAAATCTCTTCCATCCCTTCACGAAATGAAAATGGCGGGTCGATGTAGATGTACGCTTTTTCACCCAATGATTTCAGACGTGATTTTACATGGTTAATATTTTCAAAGCTGTTTCCTCTAAAAATTTCACACGATGATGGATCGGTTTGGTCAATATTTTGCTGCAATGTTTTAAGAGCATCTCTATCTTGTTCCATAAACAGTACTCGTGCAGCACCGCGACTAAGAGCTTCCAAGCCAATAGAACCGCTACCTGAAAAAACTTCTACAAAGGTAGCATCGACAATATCAAACTGCAAGGTATTAAAAAACGATTCTAACACGATAGTTTTGGAACTTCGTGTTGTACTTTTTGAAGGAAGCAGAACTGTCTTTCCTTTGAATTTTCCAGAAATTATTTTTTTACCCAGGCCTCTATTTTTCATAAAATACTTTTATTGTTTTTAGAATATTTTCTTTGTATTCTTGAGTGAGTTGATCAATACGAGCCTCTAAGAGTTCAAAATCATTCACACTGCTTGATTCAGAGATTTCATGACCCGCTTTTGCCAACGTAGCCATCTCATCGTCTGAATTACTCTCTTGGTTCATAAATTTGTGCAGCACTAATTTAAGTTCTGCTTCGGAAAATGGTTTTTTAATATCGGCATCAGCGTCTGATGATATGTAAATACTCTTATGTTCACCATCATCTACTTTACGATCACGAAGTACCACGTCACACTGTTTTAGTGAACTCAAATGGGGTTTTAAAAAAATCTCTAATGATTTTTGCAACAATGGCGATGCGCACTGAACCGCTACTTTCATCTCTCGTCCTTACTTTCAATACGATGAATTGCCATAGTAGGGTAAGCAAAACTCAAACTATTTTTTTCTAAAATTGCTGCGATCTTATACATGACATCTTCTTTCACTTCAAGCCACTCATTCCAAATAACCGATTTACTAAAACAGTAAACTAAAATATCAATACTCGATTCTGAAAATCGGTCCATATAGACAAGAATATTCTGCTTAATTCCCTTATAGTCCTCTTTTGAGACAAGACGGGCATAACGTTCAGAATATGCTACCTCTTCAACGGTATTGGCTATCTGTTTATGATGAATCAGCATCTCTCTAATCTCTTTAACGGCATTGTTAATGTCTTTAAAATCAGATTCATACGTCACACCAATGTGCATCTTAATTCGACGTCCCAACTGCCGTCTACTCCAGTTTCTAATACCACTATCGGCAAGTTTGAAGTTTGGTATGGCAATCATTGCATTATCAAAAGTACGGATAGTAGTTCCTCTTAAACCAATCTCAACTACTGACCCTTCATAGCCGTCAACTTCTATCCAGTCGCCTTGTTCAAAAAGATCACCTACTAAAATAGAGACCGATCCAAAGAAGTTGGCGATCGTATCTTTTGCCGCAAATGCTACGGCAAAACCACCAATACCAAGACCCGATAATATCGCAGTAAGATCAACGTTAAAAAGGTTTAATATAACGATAAAACCTATAATGTAGATGATGACATTCACCACTCGCATTCCAAGGTTTATCACTTCATGTCGAAGATACATCGTACTTCGTAAGCGCTCCATCTTAATTGTTGCGACAGCATTAACAAGACGATGTACCAAATACGTTAACAATATAGTATAGACAACACCAAAGGCAAGATCCACCCACATTACATCTGTAAAACCGGCATAGATTTTCATGACAATATCAAGAGTAATCACAATCAAGATGGCACCAAACACCCCAGATACACTCTCAATGATATAGCTGATATCATCAGACTTTTCAAAAAAGTTCTTCAGCAATGTTCCTGATAGTGCCACAATAATTTTTCGAAACCCATAGACTCCAAGTAAAATCATAAAAATAAAAATTATTTTAGCACTATCAAGACCACTCCATGATAGGTAACTGTTAATAGTATTACCGACAGCGCTGGTGTTTATTTTATAACCTAACGAGACTAAACCAAATGATGAAAGTCGTACCGCATCATACATCGGTTCTTTAAAGCGCGCGAGTTCAGAGCTCACTGTATTATGAATATTTAACACCAACTCATTCTCAAGTAAATTTTCTCGAATACGCGTAACAATGTCACTGACATCATCGCTCTGCTGTAAAAATAGGTAATTTTCTTTATGAATTAAAATTTCATTCTCATGCCGTGTTGCAACAATCTGATCAATTTTTTGATAGAATATTTTTTTTGTATCCGCATCAGTAGCCTGAAGTACATCATAAAATGTCATTCGAATATTATTTAAGAGCGTATAAGTATTGAGTTTAATCTCATCACGGACGTACGCTTTTGTATTATTACGTTGCTTATTGACCTTCATGCGGCGTTGCAGTATTGCCATCTCATTAACATAAATATTAGAAATTTTTAAGTCATTAGCATTTTTTGAGATCAGTTCTAAAAAGAAACTCCTGTAATCTCGATTCTGCTCATCAATTAGTGCTTCAACATCATTACTGCTAAGGTTTGAATCTAAAAACTTTTTCTCAACTTCAATCTGTTTTACAATAAATGTATCAAACAGCTCATTAGCATACAATGGTGACACACTCATGGCAAAAAAGAGTAACAATGGGACAATCCATCGTTTTAACATAACAACCACCTACATACTTTAAATTGATTCAATTATACTATAATTGTTGCATGAAAACTTCACCGCTGACCCGTTACTTGACCTTTGAGTTTCATATGGCACTTAAATATATGCTCAAAATCAGTAATGAGAGTGATATGGAGCATCTTCATAAATTTAGAGTCGCTCTTCGAAAAAGCCGTGCTTTGTTAAAGTTTTATATGAAAGATGCTTATGCACTTCAAGAAGTCTTAAAAATAATTTCCCAACGAACTAATGTGCTGCGCGAACTCGATGTATTACTGATGAAACTTGAAGAAGAAAAAAAATTAAAACGTGTAAACATATTTAAAACTACTTGGGAGCCATTCAAGACTGCTCTATTTAATGCGAAAGATAGTATTTGATACTGTAGTGCAAGTCTTCATCATCATGAACATTGTGGATCATCCACTCTAAATAACCTCTATCTTGGGAGGCAATCTCTTCAATATAGCGCCCTTTATATTTTCCAAAAATAAATTTTTGAATTAATACATACGTATTTGAAAGCTCTTTTAACATCGAATCATCTGCTAAATCTCTTAAATACTCATGCATCATTTTTACATGTAAAGCATCGCTAATAGCACTATGAGGTCTAACTTGTATGCCTAACTCCCGTGCTATTGTCTGCTCACTTTTATACAGTTGCAGTTCATATCGTAAAAACTGTAGTGAAAACTGCTCACAATCAGCAATCAGATGTTTCATACATTTTAAAGTATCAATCATATCACCCTGCCAGATAAAGCCCTCTTTTTCTAACATTGCCAAATCAAAACTGCTGTTATGAGCGACAAGAGTATTCGTACTGCTATTTCGCTCCTGCAACCAAGAAAAAGCGGCTGACTCTCTAAATGACGGTTGCTCTTTTATCATCTCATTAGTAATATGGTTAATCATCATCGAAGTCGGTTTGATTTTTTGTTGGGGATGAATAAGTTCATGGCAAATACAAAGGTTGTCTCCATCAACTGAAATAGCACCAATAGAACAAATTCTATCTTTACTCTCCACTCCTGTGGTTTCAACATCCAAATAAATCAACATCGCTCTATCTCAATTAATTTACACTTTTTTACTATGACAGATAGTGCCACCCAAGACGAGAACATTACAAAAGCATAGAGATAGTAAATATTAAACCACTCCATTAATGCCTCATCGGTTCCCACTAAATAGAGAAATACCACAATCACAATAAGTTGAATTGCAATACCCCAAATCATTAGAAAAAGCCACTTTCGCCACACTTTTAGCAAATTCTCATAACGTACTAGTTCTATTAGCTCATTATTGCATGAAAAAAGTTGCAATCTATAGCCATTTTTACACCCTTTAAAAAGCTGCTTCATGCCAAAAAAAGTACTCACAGGCAGAGTAATACTCCAAAATATGGCAAACCAAAACAGTCCAATATCAAACAGTGCATTCATAATGTCACCATTTAGTTCAACGGCACCTTTAGCAATATAAAAGTAGAGTGTCACTCCACCTGAAAACACCGCCGCCGTAACAATACTAAAAAGCGTCACCCAAACTGCCCAACGCAGCCAAATTAAAAAGAGTGAGCGTATCATAAAAATCTATTTTTGAAGCGAGTTTATCATGGTATGGTAGTGTTCTAGCGTCATAAAACTTTTCTCAAAACGCCAACGTAAAATAAAAGCGATAATTTCATTTTTTAGTCCCGTATCGAGTTTTTCACAACGTCCAAAATAGCCTAATGAGCTGTTTTTATTTTTGACTTTGCTCGTTTTATCGTAAGTAATCGCAATGATCTGAACATACTTTTTCTCTTTAATAGCACCCAAATCTTCGCTATTAAGAGAAATGCCGGAAAGATTAATGGCTTTAAATTTAAAAAGGTCTTTAAATGAAGCGACTTTCTCATTTACATGTAATTTCTCATACAACATCTCAAGCTCTTTTATATTCTCTTTACGGGAAAGTTCATAACTAGAAATTTTAGCAGTAAGATTTTTTAATCGCTCAAGTGCTGAACTCACATAATGCCTTTGAAAGTATTTACATGTATTATAGCAGTTTTATATAATCATTTTGTTCATTAAAATGATACCTTTACTATAATTTCAATTCCTATATCATGGTTAAAAATTTTATATAACCTTAATATGTTTTACTTTACAATGTTACACATAAGCAAAAAAAGGTTTTAAGTGACATTTGAAGAGTTATTGCATAAATATAGAGGAATATACTATAAATTCCCGCAATCATTAAAAACTTT
>CAYZUN010000011.1:6966-37501 GCA_964481625.1 uncultured Sulfurimonas sp. | reverse complement strand
CCATTTTCAAATGATGGTAATATTACTATGATTGAAGATACAGTTCATGCATTTGTGCTTGATGAATTTGGATTTACAGATCCCGATGGAACACCTATCGAACCAACAGCAATTAGAATTGATTCACTTCCGGTAGAGGGAGAACTTTATTATAATGGAGTTATCGTTTCTGTTACAGGTATGGAAATTGATGCAGCTGATATTGGCTTATTAACTTTTGTACCATTTGAACATGACTCTGGCTCTGATGAGTATAGTGATGATATCGCAGACCAAACAAGTGTAGGTGACCAGTTCACTGATTATGCAAACTTTGAATTTAGTGTTAATGACGGAACACAGTGGAGTGATACAACTGCAACGATGACCATTGATGTTACAGCAGATGCTGATGTTCCATTATTAAACGTTGACATTACTCAAGCAGTTACGCAAACTATTGATATGAATAATGTTAGTAGTATTGACAGTGGATTTACAGTTACTGGACGTTATATTGATGCAAGTGGATTATCAGTAGCTTCTGTTGATAATATTAGTACACACAGCGATCCAGATGGTTTTGGTGTTTTAGGGGTTGCATCAGGTGATGCTGATGAACTAGGCTATCTTGATGGTATCGGTTCAGAAGAGATAATTATAAGTTTTGATCAAGCAGTAGCATCAGTAGATATCTCATTTGCATGGAAACATTCAACTGAGAGTGCTTATTATGAGTTTTATAAAGATGGTGTTAAAGTAGGAGAAGGTGTAGATCTTGGTGGTAGTGACGGTGTTGATCCAGCTATAACACTTGCTCCAGCAGATGGGTCACTTTTTGATGAGATTGTATTGGCTGCACCAAATTCCGGAGATGACTATCTTATTCACTCTATTTCATTTGATAAAGTGGAAAGTGTCGGTAATGCTGTAGCTACAGAAGAAGGTACACCTGTTACATTCCAAATATCATCTTCTCTAATAGATACTGACAATTCAGAATCATTAGCTGTAACAATATCAGATATTCCCGAAGGTGCTATACTTAGTGATGGCACCAATACTGTTGTTGTAGATTCTACAGGTGTTATTGATATTACAACATGGAATTGGGATACTCTAAGTATTAATGTCCCTAATGTTGATGTTGAGACAACATATACATTGCTTGTAACGGCAACAAGTACTGAATACTCAAATGGAGACAGTGAGTCTGTACAACTACCGATTCAGCTAACAGTATATAATTACTCTGCTCCTGTTGATCCTGTCTTAAATGATAATAGTGACATTGTTTATGAAGCGGCATTGGTTACGGGTACTGATAGTAGCAGTACGGCAGAAATTACAACAGGTAATATTTTAAGTGATGATATTTTACCTGCCGGTAGTGCTTTAACTGATGTCTCAATAGTTGGTGGCATAACTGATACTAGTATACCTGGAACAATTATAGTTACTACAGCAGAAGGCAATATTCTTTTTGTTGATGCAGTTACAGGCGCGTATGCCTATACACTAGTTAATAATATAGACCATCCAACAGCCAATGGAAATAATAGTGTAATCGATCAGTTTACCTATACAGTGACAGATGCAAAAGGTGTTGATTGGACAGCAGATTTACATGTAGAAATTGTTGATGATGTTCCCCAAGCTGTTAAAACATCTATTGACTTAAGCATTGAGCCGGTGGTAACCAATCTCTCGTTTATTGTTGATATGTCAAGTAGTATGGATACAACAGATCGAGATTTAGTAAAAGCTTCAATTGATGAATTGATTCTTCAATATGATGCAATTGGAACGGTTAATATTAATGTAGTTGAGTTCTGGGGTAATAATCACTCAAATTCAGGATGGCAAGACGCTACTTATGACTATCAATATGTAACAGGGACAAGTGGTACCGATATTGAGCAAGGCTTAAGCGGTATGGTTAATGAGTCATATAGTGGAAACCAACCTGCTGCCGATCAAGATATTATGTACTTCTTTGGTGATGGTAATACTTATGGTGATTATGAAGCAGACTTTTTAGACTATTTACCTACATGGAATGATTTTGTTACCGGAGGAGATATTGATAAACTCTTTAGTTATAGCGTCAATACTTCAATAGTACTTGATGATATTGTTATATTAGCAGACAATGGTGAAAATATTGTTTCTAAAGACCCTATAAATATTAGTGATATTTCTGATCTTGAAGATGCTGTAAGTGAGACTGTAGCTGTTCATGCTGAAGGTAATATTATTGAAGAAAATGGTGTAGCTATTATTGATTATGGTGCTGATGGCGGACATATTCAAACTATTGAAATTGATGGTAATAATGCAAATTATGATGCAGACAACTTAGTACAAAGCATAACAACCTCCAATGGAGTTTTTGAAATTAACTTTGAAACCGGAGCATACACTTATATACCAACAGTTTCAACGGACTATACCGAGACTGTTAATGTCAGTATTGTTGATGGTGACGGTGATACTTTAAATGCAATTTTATTAGATATCAATATAAGCTTTGATGATGGCGGTATTCACCTCACTCCAAATGATGACTATTATGATATGGGTAAAGCTATTGGAGTAATTGTTCATGCTGAGGGAGGTGATGACACCATTGTAATGCGTGGACATTCACATGCTGAAAACTTTGTATATGGAGGAGAAGGTGAAGATACTTTAATACTTGACGGGTACAGAGCAGAAGACGAGAACTATAATATTGTAAACAACAACGATGGCACTTATACAATATCATATGATGGTAATCATGCTTTTGAAGTGACCATTAAAGATATTGAACATATTCGTTTTGATGAGGATAGCACCTCTTATACGTTACAAGCAGATGGTAACTATCATCTCGATACAGATAGCGCTGTCATCTTAGATGCAATTGTTGCGGGTCTTGAATATACTACCTCTTCCGGTCTTTATGGTATTACTGATGCTGATGGCAGTTTTGACTATGTTGAAGGCGATACAGTTACCTTTAAAATTGGTAATGTTACCATTGGCAGTATTGATATGGATAATATCAGTGATAATCAAGTATTCTTACAAGATTTAGCTTCGGTTGATAGAAAAAATATGAACAATGAGTATCTTGAGAATATGGCGGTATTGCTTCAATCTCTTGATGTCAATGGTGACGCTTATGATGGTATTGTCATTACTGAAGCAATGCGAGAAGCATTCTTGGATAAATCTTTTGATCTTAAGCAAACTTCTGAAGATGAGTTACGTGAGATTATTGAAGAGACTGGACGTGTTGCAGTTACAGAAGAAGATGCAATGACACATGTTCAAGATGTATTAGAAGACCATACTGATGTTATAGAATTTGATCAGCATATAGATGATGATGTAGAAGAATCTGAAATAGCAGGCGAAGCAGCAATTTCAGAGGAAGCAAAACTGGAACTTGACTTTGTCTTAGAAGAAGAGGAATCTTTAGACTTTGAACAAGTTGGCACTCCAGAGTTTGCTAATACTCTTAATTTAGCTGAAGATGAGAATGAAGTAGAATTGACATTTGATGATATTCTTACAATGACAGACAATAATGAACTGGTAATTCTAGGTGATAGTAGTGATGCCGTTAACCTTAAAGACAGTGAAGGTCATAGTTGGATTAAATCTGATAGTAGTGTTGTTGAAAATGGACATACATTCGATGTTTATGAAAGTGGCGATATGATTGTTAAAGTTGAACAAGACATTAATGATACAATCGTTTAATATTACTAAAGAGTCTTTTTGAGACTCTTTTGCCTCGTAAACCTTAAATCTTATAAACTTTTTTTACATGTAAATAATTCAACAGTAGTAATATATTATGATTTCTAAAATACTTAGGAGAATAGTGTGCATCTACTGGTTATGTTACTTTTTTCAATAACACTATATGCCGATAGTATTGATGGCAGGGTAGCGTTACACAATTTTGTTTACTATGAAGATTTTGAAGCATGTGAGCGTTCTCTTAAATTAGGTGTTGATGTCAATGTCAAAAATGCAGCAGGCTTAACACCGCTGCATATTGCTATTAAGAAGCGTGATCTGAAAATGGCAAAGTTACTTTTAGCCCACGGTGCCAATATAGATGCCGAAGATAATCGTGGCAATACGCCACTAATTCTTGCCGTTAAAAAGAAAAATATCGGTTTAGTTAAATTTGTAGTGGTTAATGGTGCTGATGTTGATTTGACAAATGATGAGGGCATCTCTGCTTTGCATCAGGCAGCATTTAACGGTACGGGTAAAATTATTGCCTTTTTACTGAGCGTGGGTGCGGATGTACATGTAAAAAATACTGAAGGGTACACGCCTTATGATTTTGCTCTGGCAAAAAAAAATAGTGATGCTATGAATGAATTGAAAATCTATATGAATGAAGAGAGGAATAAATGACAATTATTGTAAATGGCAAAGAAATTAAAACAGGTGAAAATACTACCATGCAGGGACTCCTTACAAAGCTTTCACTCGAAGGTAAAGTAATGGCAGCAGCTGTAAACATGGAAATTGTTAAGCAAGAGTCCTGGAGTAACCATCTGATTTGCGAGGGTGATAAAATTGAACTATTGGACTTTGTTGGTGGCGGATGATTCAATAGCTACCACAGCAATAGCATAGTCACCATCATGTGTAATGGAGAGTGACGTACCGGTAATATGAAATTGTTGAATGAGTCTTTCGTTTAAAATGAGAAGCGGGGCACCTCTACTTGTTTTAGAAATATGAATGTCATGAAAATTGCATTCAGACCCAATACCGGTTCCTAGTGCTTTAGAGCAGGCTTCTTTAGCAGCCCAAAAGCCTGCCGCTGTACGAGGGTGTTTTACATGTAAAATCTCTTTCTCACTTAAAAAACGCTTTAGCCCTTTATGACCAAAACGTTTTATCATCCGTTGCATACGAGAAATTTTGACGAGATCAATACCTATCATTGAATCACAAATTCTGTAAAATAGACATTGTTAATATGACCGTCACGAAGACGTAAGTTCAGCTGATCTGTAATCTGCTCCTTGAGCTTATCTTTTCCTTTAGCAGTCGAAATCTCATCTAAAGATTTTGAAGACAATAGTCTAATGATAATATCACGAATTACCGCTTTTTTGTTATCGAGTTCGGCAGCAAGCTCTTCACCGTCAATCTCAAGATTCATTTCAACTTTGAGATATCTTCTACCACTATCAGAGAGCAGGTTTACCGTAAATGTATCCATCGGAAACATTAGACCAATTTCTGTAAAGGGTCTGACAGTATCAGAACCACCTATTGGTCTAGAAGTTTTATTTCTTACCTGCTGTTCTTGAGCGACGGGAGCATTTTGAACACTGTTTCCATCATCTCCGCCGCTCATTAATATAAATGCCACTACACCAACTAAGATAACCAAAATAAGAACAACAATGACAATAATCAGCATTAAAGAACCTGATGATTTTTTCTCGGGTGTGCTCTCTTCTTGAGTATCTTGAGCCTCTTCTTCAGCCATGACATTTCCTTTTTAATATTTTTATATGTTATTGTAGCAGTTTTCTATCCAACCCACTATGGTTTCAGGGGATAATTTCTGCTTAATTGCTATAATATCGGCAATACAAAGGAATATATTACATGATTGAAAGTACTTTAAGTTTTTTTGGACGTCCTTTTTTGTCATTTTATAATCAAGTAGGCGGATTTGGTGAGTTTTTAATATTTCAGATAAAGCTGCTTCCAAAACTTTTTCTTTTTTTTAAACGTTTTAAATTGTTTATTATTCAGTTGGAGACAATTGGCTATGGAACCCTTGGTGTTGTAACACTTACAGCACTCTTTACCGGTATGGTTGAAGCGATTCAGCTTTATAATGGCTTTCATGATTTTGGTGTTGAGACATTTATTGGGTACACGATTTTTATATCTATTACAAAAGAGTTAGGACCTGTCTTTGCATCATTAATGTTAATTTCACGCTCTATCAGCGCTATGGCTGCAGAGCTGGGAACGATGCGTGTTACTGAGCAGATTGATGCTATTGATATTTTAGGGGTTGATTCTAAACAGTACCTAATTGTACCGCGCATTATCGCAACAACAATCTCTTTGCCAATTTTAGTGCTTTGGTTTGATTTTATTGCCATTGGAAGTGCTTATTTTGTTTCAACTTCTGTATTAGATGTCAATGCACATGCCTATCAAGATACGATTATGAGACTTGGAGAGTTTAGTGATATTGCAACGGGTATGGTAAAAGCAGCTGTATTTGGTTTTGTAGTAAGCAGCATTGGAAGCTATATCGGATATAATTCTTCCGGCGGTGCTAGAGGAGTTGGAGAAGCAACGATTGGCGCAGTTGTCTATTCTGCTATTGCTATTTTTGTAGCAAACTATTTTCTTTCTGCACTCTTTTTATATCTAGGTTATTAAAATATTATTGACCTAGAGATTTAAATTCATAACTCTCTGGATCATAGTATTCAATACTTCCATCTTCAATATTGTAGTACCATCCATGAATATGTAGTTTCTCTTGATCAAGACGTTTTTTAATGTAAGGATAGGTGAGTAGATTGTCAATCTGCGTAATAATAGATAGTCTTTCAGTAAGTCGTAATAACTCTTCTTTGTCACCATCTTTGCCATGAGTTAGCAGTGCCATTGATTTTGCTTTTTCACCCAATTGAAGCCACTTTTTTGTATGAATCAATGATGGATCTTTAATAGGTTCATAAAGTGCTTTACAGGCACCGCAATGCGTATGTCCACAAATAATAATTTCTGAAACTTCTAAAACGGAAACGGCATACTCAATACCTGAAGCAGTAGCATGGAAATCTTCATCAGGTTTATAAGGAGGGACAAAATTACCAACATTTCGAATGACGAAAAGATCACCTGGCTTGGTTTGAAGCATTAAGTCAGGAATAACACGTGAGTCAGAGCATCCAATAAAAAGAGCTTTTGGATGTTGCCCTTCCTTGACTAGTTTCAGTAGGTCTTTTTCATGTTTTTTAAAATAAGCGCGCTTAAAAAGCTCATTTCCTTTTGCAAAATTACTAAGTTTCATTGATTACTCCACAGCTGTTTGAAGTAATTGTAACATACTAGTAGAATGTTTTGAGATATTAGGAGCCTATTTTTTAGTCACAAGAGGTAATATTGAGTTTTTTCATAATTTTTTCAAATACAGTACCAATTTCTCTATTATTATCATCATGGTATTCAATGACCAATACTCTTCTGCCATTGGAGATATTACTTGTATATAATTGTGGCTTTGAATAACATAACGCTGTCATCTCTTCTACGACTTCATTAATTCTTTGGTACTCCTCATCAGTAGTAAATGCTAATGATAGTTTTGCGTAGCGCTCTTCAGCTCGGTATTCAGCATCAATGGAACAGACAGACATTATTGAATCCTTAAAATATATTTTATTAATGGAATTATACATGTAAATTTATTATAGAGATATTATAACAGTGATTGCATTACATCCACTCAATTAATTTAGTAACTTCATCGACACTGTAGCATTTTAGTCCATGAGACACTTTAGGTTTTTTCGAAACGAGTACTTTAGTTATTCCTTGAAGAGAAGCTTCTTTTAAGCGCTGATCGAGACTAAAGACCTCTCTAATATCACCTACAAGAGAGACTTCACCAATAAAAACAGTTTCTTTAGAAATGGTTCTGTCTCTAAAGCTACTAATAATAGCTGCAAGAACAGCCAAGTCAGCCGATGTCTCATTAATTTTAATTCCACCGGTAATATTAATAAAAACATCATAATTATTGAGTGGAATTTCAAGTTTTCGCTCAAGCAGTGCTAAGAGCATTGTAAGTCGATTGTTGTCAAAACCGGTAGATGAGCGTTTTGGATTTGAGCCGTGGGACTCACATACTAATGCTTGCACTTCTAGAATTAACGGGCGAGAGCCTTCCATAATAACACTTAAAGCGGAACCGCTTTGTGCTTTAGTCTTATCAAAAAAACGTGATGCAATATCTTTTGCTGAGACAAGTCCCTCTTCTTTCATCTCAAAAACACCAATTTCACTTGTGGGTCCAAAACGGTTTTTAAAACCACGTAAAATTCGTAACTCTTGGGAGCTGTCTCCCTCAAAATAGAGTACGGTGTCAACCATATGTTCTAAGACTCTAGGTCCTGCAATAGAACCTTCTTTTGTAATGTGTCCAATAATAAAAACAGCAATCTGACGCTCTTTGGCAATACGCATTAACTCAAATGTAATTTGACGTACTTGCGTTACCGAACCCGGTGCAGAGCTGACTTCATCAGAGTAGAGCGTTTGAATGGAGTCAATTATGAGGCACTCGAAATTAGCTTGAGAGAGCTCCATAAGGACTTGTTGCAGTTTAATTTCACTTAATAAGTAAAGGTTTTGTGCATTAGCATTAAGACGATTGGCACGAAGTTTTACCTGTCCTTTAGACTCTTCTCCCGTAACATAAAGCACATTACGACCCGTAGTGGCAATATTGGCACCAATTTTTAAAAGAAGAGTTGACTTACCAACGCCGGGACTCCCGCCAATAAGGGTCATGGAACCAGGCACGACACCACCGCCTAAAACCAAGTCAAGTTCAACATCATTACTGGAAAACCTAGTAATATCATCTTCACTAATATCAACAATACGTTTTGCTTTAGCACCTTGGACTGATGTTGAAGATGTTGTCTGCTTTAAGACCTCTTGCTGAACCTCACTCAGTTCAACTAATGAATCCCATATACCGCAATTGGTACATTTACCCATCCATTTTGAGGAACTGAAACCACAATGTTGACATTCAAAGAGCAGTGATTTTTTCTTTGCCATAATTCTCTTATAGCTGATTTAAATCATAAGATCGCAGTACCGATCCGTCACGTTCAAGAATCTCATAATAACCGCTCTGCTCATTTTTAGAAAAACGGTACTCATTCCATGTGTTTTGTTCTCTGACAAAGTGTTTTGAGAGTACATCAAAACCATCGTCATAAATGTGCTTATGAAGACGTTTCATCTTCTCTTCAAAATTTACATGTATTGTGTCATCTTCACTCAGTCGTGTTGTTTCAGGCGTTATTTCATCTTCATCATAGTAAATAATATCAAGTAAGCCTGTAACAAACTCATACTTGTCAAACACTAAAAGATGTTCGGGCTGTTCTCCGACACCAATGTAGAGAATCGGTATTTTAAGCTCATAGGCAATACTAAAAAGCGAACCACCACGCGCAGTGCCATCGAGTTTTGTGATAATAATGCCATCAATATCAATCATATCATTAAATGCTTTTGCTTGAGAAATAGCTGAACTTCCCTGTGTTCCATCGAGCACTAATATTTTACGGTGAGGAGCACCACTGTGGGCTTTATCGCAGATGCGTACAATTTTTTTAAGCTCATTAGCCAGATTTGTTTGGGTATGCAATCGTCCGGCGGTATCAATAATAACATGTTCAATACCTTTTGCTTTAGCTGAATCAATGGCATCATAAGCAACAGCAGAAGGGTCATGACCCTGTTTTGATGAGACAATAGGAACATCAAGTTTCACTGCCCATTGTGTTAACTGCTCAATGGCTGCAGCACGGAAGGTGTCAGAAGCTCCAAGAATGACGCTATGACCTTGATTCTTGTATCTGGCAGCTAGCTTGGCTATAGTAGTTGTTTTGCCTGCACCGTTAACGCCAATAATGAGATCAACACATGGTGGTGTTATATCGCTGGGTTCTTTATAGTCTGAGTACGCTAATGTAGTGAGGAGTTTTGATTCTAGCTGCTCACGACTCACCTCATCGGTGTAAATTTCACGTAAAATAATCTCAACAAGTTCATATTCAATATCAGTTTCTAAAAGAATATCTTCAAGCTCGTCTTTTGAAATTTTCAGCTTTTTTTTTGGTGCAATGTTCTTAATGGCATCGGCTGTTTTACCAAGACCTCTGTTAATAAATCCAAACATCTATATTCCTAATGCATGTTTTATATCACTCTCTATCATCTCTTGGGGAATTGCTCCGACATAGTGTGTAACATACTCACCGTCTTTAAACATCAACATAAGAGGAATAGGAAAACTCTGTCCCGCTTTAACTGATGATGCCATAGCGTTAGCTAACGGCTTGTTATTTTTAGAATTAACAATGCTATAGTTTGCACCATACTGCTCTTTCCATGCTTTAAGCTCTTCATTAGAGACATCGGGATCGATTGGAATAGCGATAACTTTGAATGTATCGCTATATTTCTCTTGAAGACGTGCTAAATGAGGTGCTTCTGCACGACACGGCGGGCACCATGTTCCAAAAATATTAAAGAGTACAACTTTGCCTTGGGCTCCTTCTAAAATAAAATTGTCTGCTTTTTTCTTAACGGTAAACAGTTCATTGTTTAGACTCTTTAGTTCGAAATCACTCTTTGCAACCATGTTATTAATTTTTTTAGTTGATTCCTCTTTTGTATCGCTACATCCACTCAGAACAAATAGTGATATAACAGATAGCAGTAGGGCTCTTTTAAGCATAGAAAACCTTTTAATAGATAAAATATGGGAAATTATATCCAAAGAATTTTGATGAAAGCAGAATTTCGACAATATTGTCTTAAAAAAATAAAATCACTTCCTCAGCATAATAAGCGATATCGGGATCATAAGCTTAACAGTGCTCTGCAACAGATCATTAAAAAATTACATGTAAAATCAATACTGCTTTATTGGCCACTCTCTTTTGAAGCCGATCTGCGCGCCTCTGTGAAACGTTCAAGAAAAAACATGAGTGTTTATTTACCATTTATGGTAGGTGAAAGTTTCAAGATGGTACCATTTAGATACCCGCTCAAAAGCAAGCCATTTGGGCTGTTAGAAAGCGGAAATACAAATAGAATTATAAATAATATAGATATTGCGATTGTACCTGCAATTGGTGTTGATGCCAGTGGCAAACGTATAGGTTTTGGAAAAGGAATGTATGATCGTTTCTTTCCGACATTAAAAAAAAGACCCATTACCATTTTTGTGCAGTCAGATTTTTGTTATATAAACAGATCGATCTGTGATGACTATGACATTAAATGTGACGCTCTGTTAACACCAAAGCAGTACTACGTGATGAATAGGATACGAGATGTTAAACGAGATACTCTTAGGGGGAGGAATATCCACCTTAAGCGGCGTCGTCGGTTTTTTCATTTCTAAAAAGATAACTAACGCAAATTTTGAAGTATATATAGAACAAGCAAAAGCAAAAGCAAAAGCGATTGAGAATGAAGCAGAGATAATGCTGCACCGCTCTAACGCCAAGGCTCAAGAGATTGAGTTAGATGCCACACGACGTTATGAAGAAGCTAGTGATATTGCTAAGAAAGATATTGGCAGTCGTGAAAATAAACTTGTTAAAAAAGAGAATGAATTTTACCGCTTTAAAAAGAGTGAAGAAGAGCAAATACGTAATGAATACAGTGCAGCAAAAAGTAAAACACTCTCACTAGATCGTAGCGAAAAAGCGTTAGAGACTTTAAAAGTTGATTATCAAAATAGAATGAATGAGATGATTCAGGTTGTAGAAGGTGCTTCAGGACTTACCAAATCTGAAGCCAAACAGATTCTTCTAGATAAAACAGAAGAGCAATCACGTGCGGAAATTGCACATATTGTAAGACGGATTGAAAATGAAGCCAAAGAGCAAGCAAAGCGAAATGCTAATTACATTTTAGCGCAAGCGACATCGCGCTTTGCCGGTGAGTTTGCATCTGAGAGACTTGTTAATATTATTCACCTCAGCGATGATGAGCTAAAAGGGCGCATTATTGGTAAAGAAGGTAGAAATATTAAGACGTTAGAGATGCTTTTAGGTGTCGATATTATTATTGATGAGACACCTAACGCGATTCTCATTAGCAGTTTTAATCTTTATCGACGCTCTGTGGCGACAAAAACGTTAAAACTTTTAATTGAAGATGGACGGATTCAGCCTGCACGTATAGAAGAGATTTATGCCAAAGTATGTGATGAGTTTGAAGAGGGAATCTTAGCTGAAGGTGAAGAGATTCTTCTTGATTTGGGCATTCATGGCGTTCATCCTGAATTGGTGAAACTATTGGGTAAATTGCGTTATCGTGCAAGTTATGGACAAAATGCGTTAGCCCATACACTTGAAGTAGCGCATCTAGCCGGTATTATGGCATCTGAAATGGGCGGTAATGCAGCACTTGCAAAACGTGCAGGACTTTTCCATGATATCGGTAAAGCTCTGACGCATGATCATGAGGGCAGTCATGTTGATTTAGGTGTGGAGATTTGTAATCGTTATAATGAAGATGCTGTTGTTATTAACGCCATCTATGCCCATCATGGACATGAAGAGATGAAGAGTGTAGAGTGTGCGGCAGTTTGCGCTGCAGATGCCCTCTCAGCTGCACGTCCGGGAGCACGTCGCGAAGTGTTAGAGAACTTTTTGAAACGCGTAACTGAAATTGAAGAGATCGCATCACGTCGTGATGGTGTCAAACAGGCATATGCTATTAATGCGGGACGTGAAGTTCGTGTTATTGTTAATGCAACGCTGGTTAATGATGACGAGTCTTCACTGTTAGCACGTGAGATTGCCAAAGAGATTGAACAAAAGGTTCAGTATCCTGGTGAAGTTAAGGTCAATGTTATTCGAGAAAACCGAACTATTGAGTTCGCACGTTAAGATGGGTTTTTATTAACCTGTCTCTCCCAAAAGAAAACATGAATTTTTGCTGTTTTCACTCCATTGTATCTAAAGGGCTATAATTGCGTTTTTATAAATTTAAAGGATAATAATGCAACAAAGCTTCTATTTATTGAGCTTAGTTTTTTTAATAGGGTGCGGAGGGAATCAACCATCCGTAAGTATGCAGACTCCTATCCCTAAAAAAGAGCCTGTTGTTGTAGCGATACAAGAAAATAAAGATTATTTGGCTCAAAACATAGTTCCACAAATAAGCTATAATATAGAAAAGATTGAAGATGTTATTTACGATAAAAATGAGACAAAACTAGAAGATGCGTTAGTGCAGCCTGCAAAAAAGTCCAAATTGAAAAAAGAGATAAAACCAAGAGATATGCCAGTACAGCCTATAAAAAAGCCTAAGGTGAAAAAAGAGACAAAACCAACAAAAAAACCCAAGGTAAAAAAAGAGACAAAGCCAAAGAATGCGCGAGCAAAACCTGCAAAAAAGCCCGATGCGAAAAAAGTAATCTCATCTTCTAGTGTAAAAATCACTATTGGCTCAGTTGAACCCATACGTATTATTCCTGGAGACAAGGTTGTTATGGCACGTATTGACACGGGAGCAAAAACCAGCTCACTTAATGCAGTGGAGATGCAAATATTTGAGAGAGATGGCCGTGAATTTGTTCGTTTTGCTCTAAGCAAGGAGACCGATGCCTTGATTATTGAGAAACCTATTTTCAAATGGGTGAGAATCAAGCGTCACGGTAAAAAATCACAGCGTCGTCCTATTGTGAAGTTACGTCTTGTCCTTGGAAATAATAGTCAGGTAGTTGCAATCACCTTAACTGACCGTGGTAAATTCAAATATCCTCTTTTGATTGGACGCAATTTCTTACGTGATATCTATATTGTAGATGTAGCAAAAAAAAATACATGTATTCCTAAAGTATATGAGAAGTAATGATGTCATCACGTTTGCAAATAAGAATCATTGCTCTTATTTTAGCCCTTATTGGTCTCTCAATAGCCTGGTATAAAGTTGAAGTATTAGGTATACCGTTGTACCCCCATGATAAGCGTTCGGTTTATAATGTGGGTGCAGAAATAAGCTTTAGCGGACAGAATAAAAGCGTACTAATCTCTATGGCACTTCCGGCAGCACAAAAAGGGATACGTATCCTCTCGCAGGATGCGACATCTGCAGATTTTGGTTTTACTACAGCCAAAACCGAAAATGCAAACCGTGCAGAGTGGTCAAAACGTAAAGTAGAAGGAAAGCAACGTCTTTTTTACTCTCTTGATGTTATTATTGACGAATATGTAGATGTTAAAGAAGAGAGTTTTGAAGTTATTGATGAAGATGAGGAGGAGACACTTTCAGAGTACACCACTACTATTGTAAGTGCGGCAAAAACACTTTTATCAGATATTCACAATCATTCCGCAGACTCTCATACCTTTGCAGCCTTGTTAATTCAAAAATTTAATGCCACGTCACCTTCACAAACCGTAAAAATGTTACTTTCACAAAATCATGATGATAAGGCACGTCTTTTATATCGCTTATTGCGTTATGAAGGGATTACGGTGCGTAAAATTCGCGGGCTCTATTTAGGAGAGAAGCAGCGTAATCGCTTTTTGGTTCCAATGTTAGAGGTTTACAATGGAGATACGTGGCAACTCTTTGATCTTGAAAAAGGAAAAATCCCCTATGCTAAAAACTTTTTCATCTGGCAAAGAGGAGGTGTCTCTTTGCTTGATGCTGTTGGGGTGAAAGATTCGAAAATTACTTTTTCAGTCAGTGAACATCGTGTTCCCGCGGGTCAAATCGCAAAACATGAAAAAATCTTGAAAGAGGCAGCTCTTTTAAATTTTTCACTATTTTCGCTACCTGTGTCACAACAAAACTCCTTTAAACATATTTTATTGATTCCTATCGGTGCTTTAGTGATCGTGATTTTGCGTATACTAATTGGTCTACGTACTTCAGGTACTTTTATGCCCATTTTAATTGCACTAGCCTTTATGCAGACCACTTTAATCGTTGGCCTCATTATGTTTATTGTTATTGTTGGTTTTGGCTTAATTATACGTTCGTATTTATCCCATATGAACTTACTTTTGGTAGCGAGGATATCGGCAGTGGTCATTGTGGTGATTGCTATTATGTCGATGCTGAGTATTTTGAGTTATAAATTAGGACTTGATGAAGTGTTGAGTATTACCTTTTTTCCTATGATTATTTTGGCTTGGACTATAGAGCGTATGTCCATTTTATGGGAGGAAGAGGGTGCAAAAGAGGTCTTTATTCAGGGAGGAGGTTCACTGTTTGTAGCAACTTTAGCCTATTTTGCTATGAGTTATTCTTTAGTAGGACACTTAACCTTTAACTTTCCCGAGTTGCTTTTTGTCATTTTGGCTGTTATTATTTTAGTGGGTACCTATAGTGGTTACCGACTGAGTGAACTTATCCGTTTTAAGTCGATGGGATAAGATGTTTTTTGCCAACCCTTTTGTACTGAAAAAACGTGGAATCTTAGGAATGAACCGACGTAATGTACATTATATTGGTAACTTGAATGATCGTAAAAACTTTCCTCTTGTAGATAATAAACTTGAAACAAAACGCATTGCTGAATTAGCAGGAATTGCAGTACCAAAATTGCTAGATACCATTAAATACCAAGCCGAATTAAAAAAGCTGCACCAGCGTTTAGAAAACTTGAATTGTTTTGTTATAAAACCTGCACAGGGGAGTGGAGGTAAGGGTATTTTAATTATAGTGCAACGTGACGGTGATATTTTTGAAAAACCTAATGGAGAACATTTTTCACTTGAAGATGTCCATCACCATATCTCAAATATTTTAAGCGGTCTCTACTCTTTAGGGGGTAAAAATGATGTGGCTATGATTGAGAGTCTGGTTGAGTTTGACCCCATTTTTGAACACTACAGTTTTGAGGGTGTACCTGATATTCGAGTTATACTTTACAAAGGCTTTCCTGCAATGGCAATGTTGCGATGCTCTACGTCTGAGAGTGACGGTAAGGCAAATTTACATCAGGGTGCTGTGGGTGTGGGTATTGATATGAAAAGCGGTAGAGCGCTTAATGCTGTGCAACATGATATACCGATTACACATCATCCCGATACGAAACACGATTTTTCAAAATTAGAAGTGCCTCATTGGGAGCGAATTTTACAACTTGCCGCATCATGTTATGAGATTACAAACTTGGGTTATTTAGGTGTTGATATTGTCTTAGATAAAAACCTCGGCCCGCTAATTTTAGAACTAAACGCACGACCCGGTCTTGCCATACAAATTGCAAATGACCAAGGGGAGCTACCCCGGTTTGACCTCATTGATAAACAACCAGAAGGTCTATTGAGTAGTGAGCGAGTTGCTTTCTCTCTTGCAAATTTTTAATATTCATCATCATTGATTTGTGAATCATCATATGGGTCAAGATGGATGATAGAGTGAACCTCTTTTTGTGGAAATAATCGTTTCAATGCAAGCTCAATATCATCGCTAATATGGTGCGCATCATAGAGTGAAATACTTACAGTAAAAACTACATGTACGGAAATGAAGATCTCAGAACCTGATACTCTGGTCTTTAGAAAGTGATAGTCGGTAATACGCTGTTCATTTTTTAGGACATCAACAATTTTATTAACATCCTCTTTGTCTAAAGCAGCATCAAGTAGCATCAACACGCCCTCTTTAATAATAGGGTATGCTGAATAGACCATGTATAGTGCAATAGCAATTCCAAGTAGGGGGTCAATGATGCCTAGTGATGTATATGAGATAAGTACCAAGGCTAAAAGAATGGCTGCATTGGTGAAGAGATCAGTTTTATAGTGTAGGGCATCAGCTCGTATGACCATGTTGTCCGTTTTTTTGGCAATATAATTCAGGTATGTGACTAAAGCAGCTGTAATAATAATAGAAATTACCATGACAGCAATGGATGTATCGAGATATTCTGTCTCTCTTGCGTGAATAATCTTAATCATCGCTTCATAAAAAATGAAAGCACCTGATATTGAGATAATGGTTCCTTCAATAACAGATGCTAATGGCTCCATTTTACTGCGACCAAAATTAAACTTGTCATCAGCCTCTTTTTCAGAAGTGTGCAGGGCAAAGAAGTTGAAAATAGATACGCAAAGATCTAAAAACGAGTCAATAGCAGAAGCAAGAATGGCAACAGATCCACTCATAATTGCAACTATCATCTTCATAATAACAAGTACCGTTGCTACTGACATAGATACAACAGTAGCCTTTTTTTCTAAACGCATTATTCACCTTGTAATTAAATTGTCATATTTTAGCATTTTAATAATTAGAATAAAATCTATTAATACTATGACGATGATGCTGACCAAAGATAATACCCAAGCTTAAAAATATACGTGCTGAGGGTTTATAGTCATTCTCTACACGAAACATAAGTGAAGGAGCTGCTTCATAATAGAGCCAATTTTTATAAAATGTTTTGTGGTAATGGAATCCAACTTTATAATAAGAGATATCAAAGGATTGCATAATATTTTTTAAGCGGTAGATGTTAAGATCAGTATAGATGCTTTTTTTCTCAGAGATCAGCTTATGGACTCTTATAATATTGGTCAGTTCATGGGTTTTATCGTCATCTCTATAACGGTAACTGTTGAGTAGTTGTAATTTTGTACTCTGGTTGATAAAATAGCCCATATTAATTTCAAGACGGTTATCTACATGTAAATATGTAAAATATTTAAATCTATTTAAGAGTGTCAAGCGCCATTGGTTGAGGTAAAATTGTTTTCGTAAGGTAATGCCCAAATAGGGATCTAGCCTTGCATTGTTGATTTTAATACCACCGGTAAAGTTCATTGTGACGAGTTTTTTATTATAGGAAAAATATTCTAAACCTAAGAGATAGGTATTTTCATTAGGAAGATCCGGACTGTTTCCGGCATCATCAATAGAATCACTGCCACTAAAATCTTCAAATGACAATTTTAATTTTTTTGATGTTCTAGGCAGCTTTAGTGACGCACGAACTTTAAAACGGTATTTTGGATTACGGTTGTCTTCAAATATCGTAAAAGGGGAAATGTCAAGCGATGTCATTTTAGTGCTATCTATGTAGTCATAGGTTGTATTGTTATCAGAAAGAAACTGGTCTATATTTTCAGAATATTGGTGCAGATAATCAGTGATATTGTGACGGTACTGTTCATACTCATAGTAAGAATCATCTGAAATATTAGAATCTGCAAGTAATGTAAGTGATAATAATATTATAATTAGATATTTCATTAAGGTATTTTAACAAAAAATGGGGGTCATGTGGATTTAAATGAGATAAGAGTTCAGAGGGAAAAGTGGAAGCAGTGGAAAAATATTGCTCCAATTTACAACGCCATGCAAGAGTTACCCCTAATTGATGTGAATATGACACTAGGAGACACGGTTACACTTTCAAGCAGTGATGCCATTGACCATGAGCAGATACATACCATTGCGAAGATGATGATGCCATGGAGAAAAGGTCCCTTTGATCTTTTTTCTCTTTTTATAGACACTGAGTGGCAGAGTCAGATTAAATATAACTTATTGCGGCCCTATTTTAATCTTAAAGATAAAAGAGTTGCTGATATTGGGTGCAATAACGGCTACTATATGTTTCGTATGTTAGAAGATGTGCCTAAGTGTCTTGTCGGTTTTGATCCGTCACCGCTTTATAAACTGCAATTTGAGTTCATTAACCGTTTTGCAAAAACAGAAATTAAATACGAACTGCTAGGCGTTGAGCATCTTCCTTTTTATGAAGAGAAATTTGATGTTATCTTTTGTTTGGGTGTCCTTTATCATCGAAGTGACCCCGTAGCCATGCTAAAAGCACTTTATAAAGGGCTTGACAAACAGGGTGAAGTGATTTTAGATACTTTTATGATTGATGGAGATGAAGAGATCTGTTTAACGCCGCAAAGCAGTTACTCAAAAATACCCAATATCTATTTTGTTCCGACCATCAAAGCACTGGAAAATTGGTGCAGACGTGCCGGATTTAAAGGTTTTGAACTATTATGTATTAGCGTGACAGAACAAAATGAGCAGCGTAAAACCGAGTGGATTGAAGGTGAAAGTCTTGAAAATTTTCTAGATTCTGACGATAGTAGTAAAACCGTTGAAGGGTATCCTGCACCAAAGCGTGTATATGTTAAATTGATTAAGGAATAGATGTGGCAAAAGAAAATAAAAATGGTTTTGAAGAGACCCTTGATAATGAAGAGAATGAAGTCCATTTAGAGACGCACTTAAAGATAAACCATGCATTAAGCGGTGATATTGAGCAGCTTAAAGAGGGATATGCCAAGATATCTTTAACAACAACAGAAGAGATGCGTGCTGATGAAGTTGGATTGGTTCATGGTGGTTTTATATTTAGCGCAGCTGATTTTGCAGCTATGGTAGCAGTCAATGATAAAAATGTTGTTTTAGCAGCGAGTAACTGCCAGTTCTTGGCACCGGTACGTGTTGAAGATATTGTTACCTTTGAAGCTACCGTAAGACATAAAGAGGGTCGGAAACGTAATGTACATGTAGAAGGGTATACCTCAGAAATTAAAGTTTTTGAAGGAGAATTTAAAACGGTAATTACTGAACATCATGTTTTAAATCTCTCTCTTTTAAAAAACTCTGAAGAGTTGGCAGAAAGTTAAATTGCTCTCAGCCAATAGGGAACATTTCGCTGCTCGTTTGAGATAGTGGTAGGATTCCCGTGACCTGGATAAACTGTTTTATCGTACTCAATTTCTAAAAACTTTGTAAGACTCTCTTTCATCGCTTTTACATCCGAGGAGGGGAAATCAACCCTGCCAATAGAGTTTTCAAAAATAAAGTCTCCGCTAAACATAGCATCTTCAATCTCAATGGTTGAACAGCCTGGACAGTGACCAGGAAAATGACGAAATTTTACTGCAATTCCTTCAATTTTAAGATCTTCATCACCTTCAACCTCAACATCAGGGAATGAGGGCGGAAGGTTTGGCATATAGCTACTGTCTTGAAGTAAAAAAACATCACCTTTTGGGGTATAAAGTGGAATATTAAGTTTCTCTTTTAGCTCTTGATTGCTCCAAACATGATCAAAATGGCCATGAGTATTTAAAATGGCAACGGGATTGGTAACATTTGCAATGACCCAAGATGTAGCATCAACGCCCGGATCAATGATAATGTCTTTTCCATCAACAGTGATAATATAGCAATTGGTTTGGTACGCCCCCATTGGCTGTCGTTTTATAGTCATAGTTTCTCTTTTTTAGGGAATTGTAACAAATTAATTGAAGCAAACAGATTTGTAATGAAAGTTTGATATAATATTTTTTATTAAATTTATTTTCAGAATAGGATAATGACCAATTTGAAAAAATATGCTCTGCTAAGAGAATACCTCGTCTATTTTTTAAAAGATGAGGTAGAAAAGACTGGTTTAAATAATGTCGTGATAGGGCTTAGTGGGGGAATTGATTCTGCTGTAGTAGCAGTTCTAGCACACAAAGTATTTGGAGATCGATTACTTTGTGTAAAAATGCCCTCACACTACTCGTCGCAAAGTTCGCTTGATGATGCTGATGAACTGTGCCAAAAGTTTCAGATGTGCTCAGTCACCAAAAGCATTGAGCCGCTTTTAAAAGCGTATGAGTATGAGGAGATGAGTAATTTGCGTATTGGAAATTTCTCCTCGCGAATGCGTATGGCAACGCTGTTTGATACTTCTGCTGAACATGGAGCATTAGTGCTTGGTACGAGTAATAAAAGTGAGTTGATGTTGGGTTACGGCACACTCTATGGTGATCTTGCATCAGCACTCAACCCCATTGGGGATCTGTACAAAAGTGAAATCTTTGAGTTTGCACGCTATTTAGAGGTGCCTGACTCCATCATTAATAAACCGCCGAGTGCCGATTTATGGAAAGGTCAGAGTGATGAAGAAGAGATTGGATACACCTATGAAGTTTTAGATGCGGTTTTGAAAAAATATGTAGAAGAGCGTTCATCACGTGAAGAGCTATTAAATCAAGGTTTTGACAGCGAATTAGTCGATATGATTATTTCAAGAATCTACAAAAATCAGTTTAAAAGGAAGATGCCAATTATTGCAAAAGTAACATCGCGTACCATTAACCATGATTTTAACTATCCAAGAGATATAACACTGTAAAGGAAAAATAATGAATATACCATTTTATAGAGCAGATATTGCAAATGAGGAACAGCACGCTATTACTGAGGTGCTTAGTGGTAATGTCTACTCTGCTGTAGAAGTTTTAGAAGATGATTTTGCGGCATATATTGATGCATCGTACACTTTAGCAACATCTCACGGCACCTCGGCACTGCATTTAGCGATGCTTGCAATTGATTTGAAACGTGGTGATAAGGTTCTTTGCTCGGTTAATGCCTATCCTGCCGTTCCCGAAGTAGTACGCCATTTTGATGCTGAGCCAATTTTTATTGATATTGATGAAGAAAATTTTAGTATAGACCTTAACAAGCTTGAGGCATATTTACAAGACAATGCAACTAAAAAACTTAAAGCGGTTATTGTCTCACATATGGCAGGTCAGCCGATTGACTTGGAGCGTCTCTATAATATTGCTAAAATCTATAATGTTAAAATCGTTGAAGATGCATCAGACGCTCTTGGAGCAATGTATGATGGGGCAAAAATAGGTTCCACGGGTGCTGATATTACCTGTTTTAGTTTTGCAACGCATTTGAAAAAAAGTGTTTGCAGCGGAGGGATGCTAGTAACTGAAGATGAAGAAATTTTTGAGCGTGCCAAGTTACTGCGAAATCATGCAATGACCACCGATGAGGATGGCTTGGAATATATTTACGATGTTGTTGATATTGGTAGTAAATATACCATGAGTGATTTAGATGCTGCTTATATCTCGGAAAGATTGAAAAAACAAGATCGATCTATTGCGCGTCAAAAAGAGATCGCAGCAATCTACAATGAAAAGCTTAAAAGTGCTGGCCATATCTCGACTCCGATTGTCGGTGAGAATCATTCATGTTCACTCTACATTGTAAAGATTGATAAAAACAGGGACTCATTTGCACGAGAACTTGATGCAAAAGGAATTGAGACCGGACTGCATTACATTCCATTACACCTTTTAAGTTACTACAAAAGTAAATATTCACTCCGGGTTAATGATTTTCCAGTGGCTCTAAGAACATTTCAACAAGTACTTTCTCTGCCTCTTTATGCGGCCCTGAGCGATAAAGAGATTAACCATATCTGTAACACGGTTCTTGAAGTTAATAAAAGTCGTGTGTGAAACATAACATCGTTGCATGGGTGGAGCGACTCTTTTATGCTCCATCGTTACTTGATCGTTTAGTATCATATTGTCTCTACCCGTTAAGCCTGCTTTATTGTTTTGTTGTCTGGATGCGTTTTAAAACCTCTAAAGTTATTGATTTTGGGATTCCAATCATTAGTGTTGGCAACTTAACTGTGGGCGGAAGCGGTAAGACTCCTTTAGTCTCAGCCTTAGCAACACCATTTTTTAAACCTTGCATTATTTTAAGAGGATATGGCAGAAAAAGCAGTGGTCTCATTGTTGTTAGTGATGGTAAGCAGATACTGTGCAGTGTTGAGCAAAGTGGTGATGAAGCAATGATTTATGCCAATAAACTCTCTCAAGCTGTCATTATTGTGAGTGAAAAACGAGACATTGCGATTGAAAGAGCAAAGCAGATGGGATGTGAAGTTATTTTCTTGGATGACGGTTATTCTAAACATCATATTAAAAAATATGATATTCTTATTGATGTGCCGACAGCAAACCATTTTTGCCTGCCTGCCGGGCCGTTTCGTGAACGACTGTGGCAGGGTAAAGATGCTTATGTGGCGCATGAAAACCAAACATTTACAAGGGTTGTTACTTATGACAATCTGACATCATCAATGGCATTGGTAACCGCAATTGCGCGACCGGAACGACTGGACTTATTTTTACCCCAGAATGTTATTGAGAAATTCTATTTTCCGGATCATTACTACTTTAGCAAAGAGGAGCTGGAGCGTATTTTAGAGCAGAGTGGGGCGGAATCACTGCTTGTTACCTACAAGGATTACGTCAAAATGGCAGATTTTAAGCTTCCTCTCTCGCTCATGGATCTTGAGTTAAATATTGAAAATAGACTCATAGAAGAGGTAAGTACTTATGTCAATGAGTTGAGAGTTTATAACCAAGACCGTAAACACTTGTAATGCTCTCTTTTGGAAGTTTCTTTCGAAGTCTTGTAATGGAACTTCTAATATTCTCAGCATTAATATCAACATTATTAAGAAAGAAGTAGTTGAGAATATCATCAGTACTGCATACTTTGTCTATATTCATGCTCAATATTTCCATAAAATAGATCTCATGTTTGGTTAGGGTGATCTCTTTGCAGTTGTTTTTGAGTGTTTTAGTATTACTGTTCCAAATACAGTCATCTGCAATAGCGATGAGACCTGCTTGAGTAGGCGGTGGTGTTTTATTGATCTTTTTGCAGACATTATGAAGAGTTTGGAGCATTTGATCTTGTTCAATAGGTTTTGTAATAAACTGTGCTACACCGAAATTGATAAGTGCAAGCAGATATTGTGCATCTTGATGTGCCGATAAAATAACAATAGGCTGCTCTTCATTAATAGAGTAGAGTTCAGCTGTTAGGTCGATTCCATTCATCTGAGGCATCTGAATATCTGAAATAATCAAATCATAATATTTACCATGAATCTGTTTGTAAGCACTGTATTTTTCAAGAGCATCAACGCCATTTTCAGCTTCATCAACTTTATCAAAAAAATCACTGAGTATTTCAACAATTCTCGTGCGTAACGAGGCATGATCTTCCACCATTAATATACTCAGGTGCTTTGATTCGTTGTAAAGCATCATAGGATCGAACATCAAACAACTCCAAAATGTATAATCATAGTTATTTTAGTATAAATTTGATAAAATCTTTTCATTAAATTGTGATTTGAGGCTAAAAATATGAATAAATCAAAAAAGAACGGTTTAGATAGTTTAGGAAATGTTGATCAGATTCGTGAATTACTTTTTGGTTCACAGCTTAAAGATATTAATGCATCCATTGAAAATCTTAGCAGCAAATTTGAAGCGCTACAGACAAACGTAGAGGCATCGACAAAAGTGATGAAAGATGAACTTCATAAACGTTTAGAAGAAGATACTGCAAATATGCAAAAGCGCCTTAAACAGTCAACCTCTCAGCTCAAAGAGGAGATAGTTGATATGAATGAGCAGACTCTTAAATTAGAGCGTCGTATCCAAACTGCGGCCGATATAGGTTTTCAAGAGCTTGAAGATACGATTGAAGCAAATAAGGCAGCATCACAGCGATCAGTTAATGAGTTAAAAGAGGAGTTGCTTAGAACTCAAGAACATATTACAGGGCAGCTAAATAATCTTACAGTAGATACGGATGATCGACACCTCTCTAAAGAGATGATGAGTGAAATGTTGATGAATATGGCGATGAAAGTAAAAGGTGTCACTTTGAGTGTTGAAGCAGAAGAAAAGAAGAAGTAAGTAGCTTTTAATGCATGAATATGACCGGCTAAAAAAGCTGATTCTTGGTAATGAACAGCAGGCGATTAAGCAGATAGAATCGGAATTGTCTCAACTTCAGAAGAGTATCAGTGATCCTCAAGAAATTTTTAATCGCATTGTGCCGCACTTTTCAAAACTGCTTGTCAATGCGTCTGTTCAAGAGACCAAAAAGTTCGAAAAAGCAGTAATCAGCGCTATTGACAGGCTCTTGGAAAGAGAGTCGGAGGGTGCTTATGAGCCGGTTATTGAGAAACTTTCACCACTTATTTACGAAGAACTGCGTCAATATGTCAAATTGAAAAAAGAGGATGTAACCGATCTTCTTTACCCCGTTGTAGGGAGTATGATTTCAAAATATGTTTCTCAGATGCTGCAAGATATGATGAATGATGTTAATGAGAAAATTCAACATGGATTGAGTGTTGAAAACATCAAACGCAAAATAGTTGCAAAAATTAAAGGGGTTGACGAGTCCGAACTACTGTTATATGAAGCGATGCCTTTACATGTAAAAGCAGTATTGCTCATTCACAAGCAGATGGGTGCTGTTATCGCATATCGTGTTGATTCGGATACTTTCATTAATGAACCGGAGATGGTGGCATCAATGTTGACGGCATTGACGGATTTTATTAACAATTGGATTGATAAACAAGAAGCTTTTAATGAAGTTAATGAAATTAATTATGGTAACTCAAAAATTTATTTGGAAGCGTCAGGGCATTCATATCTGGCAGTTCTAATAGAAGGGCAAACGACTCAAGAGGTAGTCAATACGACAAACACGGTTCTTGGAAATATTCTAAACAAATTTTCATCTGAGATGCAGCAGTTTGATGGTGATTTGTCACTACTGCCTTCAGATGAGATTCATCAACTTTTTGACCCCTTGTTTGAACTTAATAAAATACATGTAAAAGAGAAAAAACCTCTAAGCAAGTGGCCGTTAATTCTCATTGCATCACTATTGGTTTTTCTTTTTAGTTGGTGGTACTACATTAAGTATGACAAAGAACAGTTTAAACAGATGGTACTTGAACGGATCCACTCCAACGAATATTTGACGCTATATGCCATTGGTGCTTCATGGCATGATGATGTTCTCGTTGTTGATGGAAGGCTGCCAAACAGCAAGCTAAAAAAGCTTATTTTAGATGTCGTTATCACAAAAAAACTCCCTTATGAGATACAGAACAGTGTTATCGTTGTGAAACCTCTTGTTGATTATGCAAAGAGTAAAGTGATGATTGCAAAACAGTTGGCATTGCTCAATAGTGATCTGCATACCGACCTCTCTTATGAAATTGACAATGGCTTGGTACATATTTATGGTCAGACATCTTCAAGAGAGAAACTTCAGGCGGCTATTGGCATTATTAAAGATCTGGACGCGATTAAGAGTGTTAATTCTGATGTCGCTATTTTCAGACCGGAATTAGATAACAGCATCTACTTTCTTAAAGCCTCTTCTGTTTTACAAGAGAATGAACTTCAAAAAATTGAACAAGCAGCTTTTTGGCTAAAAGAGCAAAAAGAGAGTAGGGTTGAGCTGATTGGTTATTCCAGTACATCGCAAAATATTACAAAAAATAGTGAGATTGCGAAAAATAGAGCACAAGCGGTTAAGAGTGCGCTCTTGACATTAAATATTGAATCTAAACGAATTACATTAAAGTGGATGCCGTATCCGCCACTTTTTAGTGAAAATAACAGTTCAAAAGCACGATGCGTTAAATTTTATTGGTACAATGATACTGAGTGAGATGATAATGAAAAAATATATAAAAAAGATTTTAATTATTGGTAGTCATGGTGTTGGCAAGACCAGTCTGGTGACGCGCTATGTTGAGAATAAGTTTAGTGATGCTTACTTGATTACCATTGGTGTTAATATTATGAAGAAAGTGGTTACTTTAAAAAATGAAGGAGAAGCTGTTGAAGTGGCATTAATGCTATGGGATATTGAAGGCTCTTCTGATAAACAGATGATACCGGTACATTATGCTAAAGGGTGTAGCGGATGTATTGTTGTTATTGATAATACACGAGAAGAGACGCTTAATAGTTTAAAAATTCATCTTGATTATATTAACAATATGAATGAGACGATCCCCTTTGTAATTGCCATTAATAAGAGTGACTTAGAAACTAAAATTTCATTTGATTCTGCGCTACTAAAAGAGACATATCCTAATTGTGTTGATATTTTAAAGACATCTGCAAAAGAAGATAATAATGTTGAAAAACTTTTTGAAATAATAACTCATGCTACAATATGATATTTTTGTCTTAAGTGAGCTACCATCCCATCAAGAGTTTAGGTATCACTGAGTAGATCACTCAGAGTATTTTTGAGCTCTGCTGATTTAAATGGTTTAGTAATAAAAGCATTAGCACCTACTTTGAATGCGGAGTCATAGATTTTTTCATCTTGTACTGCTGTCATAAAGACGATTGGTGTTTGAGCAAACCTTTCACTGCTGCGTAACTCTTTACATAAATCAATACCGCTGATTTCACTCATGACAATATCAAGCAAGAAGAGGTCTGGCGTTTCGTTTTTAATAATTCTATAAACCTCCTCGGCACTTCTAGCGAGGATTAAGTCATAAGTCTCGTTTAAAATCCCATTGAGTATTGTAATATTGAGTTCATTGTCTTCTGCAATTACTATGGTTTTCATGGGGTTCCTTCTGTATTGATGAGTTTATGGTGTTTTGAAACTGACTTAGCAAGCTCCAAAAATGTTTGAGCGTAACTTTCTACCTGTTTTAAAGCATTATCTTGTTTATGGGAACTGATAGCATCCTGCATCTTTTTTGTGATAGCATAAAGTTTGGTTGCACTAATATTGCCACTACTTCCTTGAATATCATGACAAAGACGGTAAGCACTGTCATAGTCCTCATCAAGTAGGTACACTTTTAGATGTTGGGCAGAATTTTCAAACATTTTAAAAAATCCTATAACAACTTTTTCATAGAGTTCAACTTTATGCTCCATACGCTCTAATGCATCAATAGCATCAAGTCCTTCAATCGCTTCAAAAGGGTGTGTTGAAATTACACTTAGAGGGTCTGCGTCAGTGTAGATTAAAGTGGCTCCGTCAATATATTGTACTAAAATTTTATAAAAAAATTGTACATCAAGAGGCTTTTGGATGTAATCATTCATTCCAACATTAATGGCGTTGTCAATATCTTTTTGTATAGCATTGGCACTAAGCCCTATAATAGGCACTGTGTTAAGGTCATTTCTAATGTGTTGTGTTGCTTCATAGCCATCTATAATAGGTATGTTTATATCCATTAATATTAAATCAATATTTCTATTTTTTGCAGCAGTTACAGCCTCAAGACCATTAAGTGCTATTATGATTTTTGCTTTACTATTTTCTAAGAAGCTTGTAATGACATGACGGTTGACTTCATTGTCTTCAACTAATAAGATGATTTTGTTTTGAAGTTCAATGCCAGATATCAGGCGCTCTTTTTTTGAATCAATATTGACATCTTGAGAGCATTTTTTATCTAAATAGGGGAGGTTTACAGCAAAGCTGAATGTACTTCCTTCTCCTTTAGAGCTGGTTACATTAATCTCTCCGTCCATCATCTGTACTAAATGTTTAGTAATGCTAAGACCTAGACCTGAGCCCCCATATTCTCTTGTAGTTGAATTATCAGCTTGAATGAATGCGTTAAAAAGAGTATTTATCTTCTCTTTAGCAATACCGATACCATCATCAATTACATCAAATTGTAAGAGGCAGTGATTATTGTGAGTATAGATACAATTTACATGTAAAATAACGTTGCCTTGATGCGTGAACTTAACGGCATTATCTATTAAATTTAAGAGTATCTGCCCAAGCCGTATTGGGTCACCAATCAGGAGTTGTGGTACATCATCACTAATATTATAAATAATCTCAATATTTTTACTCATAGCTTTAACATCGATGATAGTAGAGACATACTTAATTACCGAGTTGAGATTAAACTCAATAGACTCAAGATACAATTTTCCTGCTTCAATCTTTGAAAAATCTAAAATGTCATTGATGATTTGAAGCAGCACTTTTGCGGAGTTTTCAATTTTTAAGACGTTTTGTCTCTCTTTCTCTTTTAGCGAGGATCGTAAGAGAATATGACTAAGCCCCATAATAGCATTCATAGGTGTACGAACCTCATGACTCATATTAGCTAGAAAACGATCTTTAAGTTTTGTTGCCTCTTCTGCTTTTTGTTTGGACTGTTGCAACTCTAGTACATTTAATTCAAGTTCTCTGTTAAGTAATATTAATTTTTCAGAGTATTTGTCCGCCATATTTCTATTATATACGATTTTAGAGGTTTTTAAAAGCATCTCGTAGAGTGTTTCAATTGATGTTGGCTTGGGTAAAAAGTAGGTTATTCCCATATTAATCAATTCAAAAAGGTACTCGGCATCTTTATGTGCTGACAACACAATGATTATCTGATCAATACATTTCTCTTTAATCAACTGACTCATGGTAATACCGCTCATTTTTGGCATTCGAATATCTGTGATTACAACATCATAAAAATTATTAGTATTTTTGTGGTGTTGTTGGTATTTAATGAGACCTTCATCACCGTTACCAGCAAGGTCAACTGTATGAAAAAAATCTATAAAAATTTCATGATTACGTTCTTGAATCATCTCGTCATCTTCAACATATAATAAGCTAAGATTGGAGGTATAGTATTGAAGTTCTTCGATGCTAATCATGATGTTCTTTCGAGCCTAAAGGTAATGTAATTGTAAAACATGCCCCTTGCTTATCATCACTATTTTCTACCTCCATAGTACCACCGTGATGCTCTTCAATGATAGTTTTACACATATATAGACCGAGACCAGTGCCATTTTGTTTCTCTTTAGTTGAGAAGTAGGGGCGAAAAATTTTATTGATTACCAAACTGTTGATACCACCGGCGTTGTCGCAAAATTTGATACAAATACCGTTATTAATATCATGAGTACGTATAGTAATTTGAGCAGGGACAATTTTATTAATCATAAATTGATCTTGAGAATTTTGTAGTAGATTTAAGAAAACCTGTACTAATTCGTTGGGAAATACCCAGATTTCATTATTGCAGTGATACTCCTTAATGATTGAAATTTCATTTGTTTCTAAAGACATACCAATAATTTTAAGAGACCTATCTACAATTTCATTTAATGAGGCTATCTCTTTATGACGATCTTTTTTATAAAACATTCGAAAGTCATCAATGGTTGTCGTCATTGAATTGACGTATTGAGCGATAAGTTCAGTACGTCCTAAGATGTAATTTTGAGCTTCCTCAATATTTTGGGGAGTTTTAAAATCAAATTTATTGAGCCTAATTTTTGTCTCTAGACCAATTGCCGTTAAAGAGATTGCACTTAAAGGTTGACGCCATTGATGCGCTATCATACTGATCATTTCTCCCATTTGTGCTAGTCTGGATTGATAAAAGAGCTCTTCATCTTGAATTTTATTACCTAAGTTTTCTTCGAGTTTATTGAGTTTTACAGTAAGTTCTTCAATATATTGTTGACTCTTTTTCCACCGGAAGTAGAGCATAATGGTTACTAAAAAAAGAATAGAAAATAAAAAAAAGAAAGTAACAATCATAACTGCCCCTGTATTTCATGAATAGTAAATTATACGATATAAATGTATTTGAAATGTGTACAATAATAATTTATGGTGAAACTATTGAGTGTAATGTTCAAAAAACCACTGAAATGCAAATAATAGACCTGGTGTCTTTGCTTTATTTTCATCATACATAAAGGTCTTAGCATCATCTAATGCAAGATATTGCACAATAATCTCTTCATTTTTAACTCCACCGCCACTATGGCGATGCATTGATTCATCAATTTTTGCATAAAAGAGATGTTGCTTTGCACCGGAGACTCCGACATTGGTAAAAAAAGAGGTAATCTTTTCTATTTTTTCAATGCCAACTTCATAACCGCACTCTTCATCAATTTCCTCTTTAACAATCTGCTTTAAGGAGATGTTTTTATCAATAATACCGGCACAGAGTTCATAGGTATGAGTATGTTGTTTGTAATTCATAAAGACAGGTGCACGAAACTGCTTGACTAGGACAAAAGCGTCTCTTTGGGTATGATAGAGCAGTGGCCAGAGGATCTACCTG
>CAYZUN010000011.1:0-6956 GCA_964481625.1 uncultured Sulfurimonas sp. | reverse complement strand
GTACAGAGACGCTGTCATGGCTTTTAACTGCTTCCCATGTCTTTGTTATGCCATTTTGAACATAATTAAGTCGCAGCGGCTTAACAAAGTGCGGTTCACTTAACGCAGCAGTTTGAAAATTGCTAATATGAAACATCAGAATTCCTTGAAAATTATTTAATATTATAACGAGATGCTTTCCCAAAAAAAGTCAACATGTTTTTCAAAAAGTGTTGACAGTGCTGTTGTAGGCAGGGAGTCAATACGAAGCAGGGTAATCTGAAGCCTGTAATAAAATAGTGGTGCTAAAAACTCGTTGGACATAAGCATAGGGTCAGATGAACGAATAAGACCTGCCTGCATCATTGTAAAGAATGCTTCTGAAAGTAGGGCAATGTTCTTATTATGAAACTCACTCATAAAGTTTTTTCGTAGTGTTTGATCTTGAAGCAGTTCAATCATCATAATACGAAATAATTTCTCTTTAGTAGCATCAAAACTGATAAGTTTGTATTGCACGACATAATTAGCTAAAAATCTTTTACCATTTTTTGCCTCTTCATGAGTGTTTTTTTCAGAGAATGGTGTTGTAAAGATATCAGCACATGTAGTTAGAAATATATCTTCTTTATTTTTAAAATGGTTGTATAAAGCACTCTCTCTAATCCCTACTTTTGAAGCAATTTTACGTACAGAAGTCCCTCTGTAACCATGAATGGCAAATAGTTCCATAGCAGCTTTTGATATGGAGGCTTTAGTCTTTGAAGTCCTATTAGAAGGCATATACAGACCCTTTATGAACAGTTGTTAATTTAAATAGTAGTATATATGAACAGTTGTTAATATAGGCTTATGACAATAAGAACAACTGTTCATATACTGCAAGATGATAGTGAACGGTTGTTCATATCAATATTTTGAGTACTTACAAAGATATTATCTTTAAGAGAATATATATTATGTTAACCAATGTATAAATACATGTAAATTACTTTATACAGAATCTCGTATAGATATGATTGAGTATTAGCTTTACAATGTAATAATTACATTTATGGAAAATACGAAACAAAAACTCATTCAAGACATTGAAAACCTGCTTAATAGTTATGATGGAATTCAAAACTCAATTATTAACCCCGAGTTATTAAAATGTATGGACGAAACATCTCTAAAAGAGATCATTAGTGATCTTTTGACTCAAAAAGAGAATGTTGTGGCATCAAACTTAGAGTATTTAGAACAATTTAAAAAATATTAATCTGCTCACTTTGAGTCATAAAAGTGTCAAATCTTTTTCATAATACTGTTTTAAAAATAAAAAATTAGTTGTTTTTTTTGTTTTTATCATCTAATCTAATATTATTTACGTAATATTTAGGAAATAAAATAAAATATAAACTATATATAAGCAAGTATTGACTAAAATTTGTTTAAATAGAAGCTGAATAGTGGCAAAAACAATAATATTAGTAATGTTGTTGTTACTATAGAAATTAAATTTGTTATTTAATAATCTATTTAATATAGATACATTATAATGCTATTTAGTTACTACATAATAGATAAGGATTAACATATGGGAACAGTAGATTTAGTGAAATTAACGGAAAAGACAAAAAAATTAACTGCAATGGTAGTTGAAGATGAAGGCGAAGCTAATGCACTTTTAAGCTCGACTTTTAAAAACTTTTTTGCAGATGTATCATCAGCATTTAATGGTGATGAGGCGCTTAAGCTTTATGAGACAATGCAGCCGGATATCATCTTTGTAGATATTGTTATGGAGGGAATGGATGGTTTAGAGCTTTCTCGTAAACTAAGACTACTTAATCCAAATCAAATTATTATTGTTATCTCTGCAAGTAATGATATTGAAAAAATTGCCGAATCAATTGAAATTGGTGTTAATAGTTTTATCCAAAAACCAATTGATACCAAGAAAATCATTGAATTACTAGGCAATGTAACTGCGCTAGTGACAAAAAAGAAAAAAATAGAGACAAAAACATTCTCTATTTCATTGCCGCTTGATCTTTATGAGTTGGTTGATGATAATGCAAAAGCAGAAAGCATCTCTAAAAATGCTGTTATCATTCGTGCACTGCGTTCGTTTTACGAGGAGAAATAGTCACACTTTTTACTTAGCGCAAACTTCAATAATGAAGTTTGCGCCCTCCTTCGCATTCGTTACATATAATTTTGAGTCTTTATTTTTTTCTATAATCTGTTTTGACATATACAGACCTATTCCTGTGCCTTGTGATTTATGTTTTGTTGTAAAATAAGGATCAAAAATTTTATCAATATTCTCTTGGGCAATACCACCGGCATTGTCTTGAATTGAAATAATAATTTTTTTATTTACCAGTTGTGCCGTTATTTGGATAATCCCTTTTTTAATATTGTTTGATATAATAGCATCTTGAGCATTTTTAATAATATTGAGAACTACCTGTAAAAACTCATTCTGATTACCTTCAAGGTAAAGATTATCTGCATTAGGAAAGGAAATGCTAATACTATTAGTTTTTAGTGAGGGAACTAAAATATTTTCAACTGATTTAAAAATATTGCTAAGCGGGAAAACCTCTACTTCATCAGATTCTTTAAGAAAATTTCTGAAATCATCAATAGTCTGTGACATATATTGAAGTACATTATTTGCTTTGGAATAGTTTTCTTCTAGTTTGTCTGCATCAAGTGTTCCGAGCTGCCCTGAAATATAGATATCTTGAATGACCAATGCGAGTATATTTAAAGGTTGTCGCCATTGGTGTGCAATGTTTTCAATCATCTCTCCCATTGAAGCAGAACGTGACTTATGACTTAATAGATGATCTTTCTCAATATTCTTTTTTTGCTCTTCAATAAGTAGCTCTTCGAGTAACCTGTTTTTTTCTTTTAGCTTTTCAATTTCGATTTTTAATGTGTCTTTATTCATGTTGGTATCTTTAATATTATTTATGACATTATCCACTATTGAATCTTTTTTATGGGTTAATTTTGAAATATTTTTAGTTTTATATTACTTTAAGACTTTGCCGACTATAATTCTGGCTCAAGAATTACTTCTTGCTTTGTGTGGCCCCATCGTCTAGCGGTTAGGATCCATGGTTTTCATCCATGTTACAGGAGTTCAAGTCTCCTTGGGGTCACCAACTTAATTCATCTAAATAGAAAATCTAGCTAGAATTATTCCCATTCCTCAAACTTTGCAGACTCATGTTTATCTTTCTTATATTTTCTATTATTGACACTTTTTTCTAATTGATTGGATGCATAAAGTACTTTACTTTTAATTGTTTCAATCTCGTCATCAGAGTTTCTAAACTCTAAAATAAGCGTGGCTAAAGCTTCACGATCAGTCAATTCTCCTTTGTACAGGGCAACCTTTTCAACACGGTTCATATATCTTAGATTATTATCTATTTTTTTATTGAACACTTCTTTTGTGATGGTTTCTGATTTAAAAAGATAATTCACAAGGCTACGAGTAAAGCGTTCTAAGACGCGAATATATCGTAAACGCTTTGCATCCTCTTCTCTTTTGTTCGATACTGCAGCCATGTTAACCTTTTGATTTTCTAGAGTTGGTATAATTGCACCATTATACCATTCACGGAGCTATTTATGAAAAAACTATTACTCTCTTTTACATTACTGCTAACACCACTGTTTGCCGAAGTTGAACACCTCTTGCTTGATCAAAAAATTCTTGATTCTAAGATTCAAATTATTGACATTAGAACACCATCTGAATGGAAAGATACAGGACTTGTCAAAGACTCTATTCCTATTATGTTTTTTAATGAACAAGGCAACTATGATTTGGAAAAGTTTTTAAAAGAGCTTAAAAGTAAAGTTAACACTAAAAAGAAATTTGCACTCATCTGTAACAGCGGAAGCCGCACCCGAATGCTCGGTGAATATCTCTCAAAAAACTACGGTTATGACATCATCAATCTTCGCGGCGGCATTCGCTATGCAATCGGGCAAAAATTTCCTATTGAGGTTTACAAGAACAAGAAATAGGAATGAAACTTTTTAAGTTCTTCATCTATCTTATTGTGCGCATGGCACTGGTGTTTGGTGTCATTGGACTTATTGGTTTCTTGCTGTGGGGAGTTTTGTATCTGCTGTTAGTTTAGTTCTTACTCTACTTTTTAAATCTGAAATTTTCATTTTCCAGTACTGCTTTGAGTTTGGCTTGAAGTTCGCCTTGAAACTCCATCCAACTCTCCTTGTAACTGCCGCCGCATCCGAGTTTCTTTTTTACTTTTTTAAGCACAGCAGAAGCATCTTCTTTTTTGAGCTGAAACGGGCCGACAAGTGTTACTACTTTGCCACGTCGTTTTTCACGTTTAAAGACTAAAAAATGCTTTTGTGGCTCTAAAATTTCATTCGATACTTTTTTACTGACTTCTTGAACCTGACTCCAACCATCATCAATCTTTGCGCCAATATTCAAGTCTAATTTTATGCCTCGTGCCATGGAAAGAGTCTTACTGCACTTTTTCAATCAGGGCACTGACACCCGGTACTTGAACAATCTCTTTCTCAACACGTTCTAAAATCTCATCGGGAGTGAACGTATTTTCATTGTAAAGTACTACAATCACTTCATCACCGCTTTTTAAGTAGGTGTACTCGCCATATTCCGTGTAACGGGTTGCTCCAATGCTAATAACTGCTTTTGAAGGAAATTTACATGTAGAAATATATTCACTCAGTGGCTCTAGCGGTCCAAAGTCACTCTGCGTATTAATTTGCTTCACCATCCAGTTTAAAAGTTTCTCATAAAAGTAGCTGTAACCGCTTAATTCGACATCTTCACCATAGCGGTGAACGCTGCCCTTACGGCGTAAGAATGAAGCAATGCGGTAGTTGTCCATAATGCCACCTTCACTAAACAAATCAATTTCAATCAGTTCGCTTGAAAACCCTTTAGATGCCACGCCCCAGTTTTTCTTCTCTGATATTTTCTTAGCGCCCTCTTTACGAATTGAACAGTCATTGTAGGCACCAAAATGCGTCGGTACAATCTTTGCTAGTTTACCATTGTCATATTCTAAATCACAAATGAGTGCTACTTCAGGTTCTGCTTGAACATTCACATCACCCTCAGGTAAGACAATTTTCTCAGATGAAAGCGGATAAACGCCCAACTGATTTGAAAAATTAGGTAAGTAAAAAGGAAACATCCCTTTAGGACCGTTTTCATCATCAGTCACAACATCTTTAAAATCTTCCATCTCACCTGCTTGTTGCAAGTGAAGTGCAAAATTACCCGCAACTCCTAAACCTAAAAATGAACTATAGTGAGCCACTGGCTTTAGCCTCTACGAACTCTTCATAAGTTCCTTTAAAATCTGTATAGGTTCCATCTACATGTAATTCTACAATGCGATTTGCAAATGCATCTAATAATTCACGGTCATGCGATACACAGATTACATTCCCTTTAAAGTTAAAGAGTCCCTCACCTAAAGCAACAATCGCTTCAAGGTCAAGGTGATTGGTAGGCTCATCAAGAACTAAGAAGTTACCCTCTTGCAACATCATTTTTGAAAGCATCATACGGTGTTTTTCACCACCTGAGATTTTCTCAACACTTTTTTCTTGCTGTTCGCCATTAAAAAGCATACGCCCTAAACAGTTGCGAATCTCAGCAATATCACGTTTGGGGTCAAATCCGCGAAGCCACTCATAAAGCGTTCCGTCACCTGAAATTTTATCAGCCGTGTCTTGCGGGAAATAACTATTCTCAATCGTAGCGCCCCACTTCACCTCGCCGCTGTCAGGCTTCATCTCTTCCATAATGATTTTAAGCAGTGTCGTTTTACCCACACCATTGGGACCGATAATTGCGATCTTCTCACCCGGTTCAATACGTAAATCAATATTTTGAAGTACATGTAAATCATCAAACGATTTTGAGACATTAACAACTTCTAAAGCTTCTCCGCCCATTTGACGTTTTGCTTTAAAGACAATGCTAGGATCACGGCGGCTTGAAGGTTTAATGTCTTCAATAACGAGCTTATCTAGCTGCTTTTGACGTGATGTTGCCTGTTTTGCTTTGGAAGCATTAGCAGAAAAACGGCGAACAAATGCTTCAAGCTGTTCTTTCTCTTTCTCTTTTTTGGTATTGTCCATCTCTTGCTGTTTTGCAATGACGTTTGCAGCAATATACCAGTCATCATAGGTACCTGTAAATTGACGGATTTTTTGATAATCCACATCTAAGATATTCGTAACAACCGCATTAAGAAAGTGACGGTCATGTGAAATAACTACCATGGTTCCCTCATGGCGTTGCAACTCATGCTCAAGCCATCCGATAGACTCAATATCAAGGTTATTCGTCGGCTCATCAAGGAAAAGAACATCAGGTTTTGGAAAGAGAACTTGCGCTAAAAGAACTTTGAACTTGTCAGAAGTCTTGAGTGTTGACATCAAATTATGATGCTCTTCAACAGGAATTCCGACATTTGCTAAAATTTTAGCAATGTTAACATCGTACTCATACGTCGGATCTTCTTCAACACAGATGACTTCAAGATCTGCAAGACGGTTATTGACCGCATCATCTTCAAAGTCGCCTGTTGCGTAAAGTTCTTCTTTCTCTTTAATCGCATCATAAAGACGCTTATTTCCATAAAGAACGGCATCAATAATAGTAAAGTCTTCAAAAGCAAACTGATTCTGACCTAAAACACCTACTTTAAGACCATTGTTAATAACAACGTCACCTTCATATTCTTCGATTTCTCCACTAAGAATTTTTAGAAAAGTCGTTTTTCCTGCGCCATTGGCACCAATGAGTCCATAACGCTTGTGAGGGTCTAGTTTGAGATTAATGTTGTCAAACAGAACGCGATTACCAAATCGCATGGTTAGGTTAATTGTTTGTACCATAAGTAGTCACTCTTTTAATATTTTTCGCGATTATAGCTAAAAGAGTTTAATGTAAG
>CAYZUN010000010.1:0-37675 GCA_964481625.1 uncultured Sulfurimonas sp. | reverse complement strand
ATACACTCCGGTAACTTCTGTTTTATTACTCTCTAATTTGTAAACAAAAGCTTCACTTACTATCTGTGCTTTACATTTGTCTAACAGAGCCGCTCTAGCGCTTCCTTTTGCTCCCGTAGCACATCCGTAACTACCGCAAAAATTGGAGTAAGAACAGGCTTGACGATTTAGGGTGCTAGAGGAAAGAATCGCACGAGGTGTTGGTATGCTGTAATAACCCAGTTTTTTACATGTAGAATCAAACCACCCAGTCACCTCATTTTCTTCTAGACGCCGGTACGGAAAATTCTTGCTAGAACGAGGTTCTGCAAACGGGTGTTTGACAACACTGCCCGACACCCCGACAACTTTTTCCACTTTGTCATAATAGGGCTCTAATGTTTTGTAATCAATCGGCCAATCAACAACATTGGCATTTTTTATCTCACCAAAGACAGTTTTGAGCTTAAAATCATTGGGCTTCATACGATGGAAATAACCGCTCATTAAATTAGATGATCCGCCCACCATAGAACCGTTCCAAAAATTCCAGTTATACTCACTTCCTACATAACGCTCTATTGTGCCATCTTCAAGTCGTTCGTTAATGACATGTTGTTCATCTTTAAGTAGCGGTGTGTAAAGATCACGACGACTCACTGCCACTTCATCTTTGGTAAAATCTTCTTCTTTGTACCATGTCCCTTTCTCTAGGACAATAACATTAAAACCGGCATTGGAAAGTTCATAGGCAATAGGAGCACCACCGGCACCGCTTCCAATAATACAGACATCATAGGTCATACCAGTGCCTTTTTAGGACGTGGCAGTCCCGGAGTATGCTGCAGCCATTTCCATCCAATGCCATCTTTATTACCACCATAGACAGAATCTGAGAGCATTGCCTCATAAATATACGTTAAAATTGTATCAATCCACTTCTCTCCCCATGACTCTTTGGCAATTACATGTAAAATATTTTGACGCTGTTGTGAGACTAGAGCACTGTAAGGCATTTTATAAAGCAAAACTGCCTCTTCATCAAGCCATTTAGCACCATTAAAAATAAAATCTTTATGCTCTTGCGTCACACGTTTTTGTTGCAGTAGCCGTTTTAAATATTGTGCAGCATCAATTTGTTCAAGAGTCGGAACCCCATCACGTTTGGGAAAAAGGTCACCTTGTACCAATGCTATAGTACTTAAAGGTGAAGCATCAACTGCACTTGAACGCTTAGGCAGTAACAATAGAGCCAACATAAGCAGTGTCTGCTTGAATAATGTACGTCTCGTTTTTAAATACATGTAACTATTGTACAGTTATTTTATCAATTGTTTAGCTTAAGAGAAAGAGGTAGAAAGAATACGGGCAGACCCGCACTCTTTTAATTAAATCAGTTTGCGTCTTCGTATTGCAATGAATGCACTCCCACCCAGCAACACAATCATTGCCATAGTAGCCCATTCAGAAAGGGTTGGAATAGCTACAACACCCTCTGGAAGAAATATAATTCCTTCACCTGCAACCACATCAGTAGGCCCTTTACCTACTATCAGTGCATCACTATCGATCATACCTGTCAATGCACTATCATATACTCTGATTTCTGGAGCAATACTGTCACTATTATCGCCTACTGCAACATAAACAAGTCCCAGCGCAGGAATGACAGAAACACCTCTTCCATCACGTTCTAAATCAAGGGTAGTCTCCACATCTGTATTGACATTATACTGAGAAAGAATGCTGCTACTCACAGAGCTTTGTGCGGTATTTGTTGTATAAACTAATACGTTATTCACATCAGATCCATCAACCGCAATAGCCATTCTGGCTCCGGCTGCAGTAGTTGTGAGGGTGTCAAGCAGTGTTCCTGGATTGTCCAAATCATAGATATCAACCTCACTGTCACTATAGGTAACATAGAGCTTATTGCCCCACACAGCAATACCAATAGCACCTTTTCTGACATTAAACTGTTCAGCTGTTATCGCATTAGTATCAAAATCATAAACATAAACCTGCGTATTACCTCGGTCTATCGCATAAAGCCTGTCTCTAGCCTCGCTTCCCACAATACCTGCAGCATTATTTGCTCCCGGCAAAACAATCTGCGGTGTTGTATAAGGTTCAAGCGTATTGGCATAAAAAACATCAAGAGTACCACTGAACTCATAAGAGACAAATACTCTATTTTTAGCTTCACACACAGCAAGACCTACTGGCCCTCCATTTCTATTGGGAGCAGTCTGTTTACTGCCAAGATTAAGCTGATTTCCACTTACCATATAGGCTCCAAAAGTCCAATCAGGATAACTATCCATATCCTCAATTACATAAATCGTATTTGCTTTTGCAGCACTCAACATCAATCCTACTATCATAATAGCACCTATAAACCGAGCAACTTCTCTACTCATCATAAAACACCTTTGTTTTTATTTGTATATAGTCTTAAACTGTATATACACAAATTGTGCCTCAAAATAATTTCATATCTGTTGCATTTTAGATAAAACGAAATCTAAGCAAATATTATTCTTAGCTTAGTTTTGAACTGCCGTACAGAAGTTCACGTATTAGCAATCATTATCTGCTATGATACCGTCAACAATTTAGGAGACAATCGTGACCAAATATATAAATACGTTTCAAGATTTTATTTCAAAAGAGGCACTCAGTGGTGTCATACTCTTTTTAGCCACGGTCTTAGCCGTAGTTGTTGCCAACTCTTCGTTAGGAGATGCCTACTATGAGCTTTGGAATATGCCTCTGGGTGTTACCGTCGGTGATACTACCATATCGATGAGTATTATGCATTGGATTAATGACGGTCTGATGGCTCTGTTTTTCTTAATGGTTGGTCTTGAGATTAAACGTGAGATGCTCATTGGTGAGCTCTCCTCGGTCAAAAAAGCCTCATTTCCTGTAGTCGCCGCAATTGGCGGTATGCTCATACCTGCACTCATCTATGTTGGATTCAATACCAGCAATCCTATGGGATTTGGTATTCCTATGGCAACTGATATTGCTTTTGCTTTGGGAATTTTGATGCTGCTAGGCAACAGAGTCAATCCTGCTTTAAAGCTCTTTTTAGTAGCACTTGCTGTTGTTGATGACCTCGGTGCAGTACTTGTTGTGGCAACGGTCTATACCAATGAAATACACGCTATCTATTTTCTTCATGCAATACTTGTTTATGCGCTAATTTGGATTCTAAATCTAAAAGGGGTTAAAACCTTATGGCCCTACCTGATTTTAGGAATTGCTTTATGGGTTTTTATTCACAAAATCGGTATTCATGCGACCATTGCCGGAGTACTTTTAGCATTTGCTGTACCCATTAGTTCTAAAACTGAAGAAGAAGACTTTGTAGAAAATACCAAAAAAGCAATCCATGAATTTGAAACACATATTGACACTATACCCATCTTAAATCACCACCAGATTGATGCTTTGGAAAATATGGCTTACGGTTACGATAAGGTACAAAATCCTCTTGTAAAATTAGAACACATGCTGCACGGTTTTAGTGCCTTTTTCATTATGCCGCTGTTTGCATTCTCAAATGCCGGTGTTATCATCGACTTTAGTGCCATGTCAACCCATCTTAGTATTGTTTTAGGTGTTATTTTTGGTCTGCTTGTTGGAAAACCACTCGGTATTTTTGGTCTGACCTATGTTGCCACCAAACTCAAATGGGTACACAAACCCGATAATATTACGTGGAATGAAATTTTCGCTGCCGGTTTTTTAGGAGGAATCGGTTTTACTATGTCAATTTTCATAACCCAACTTGCATTTACCGATGAAGCCTTAATTGGTGCCGTTAAGTTAGCGATTTTTATAGCTTCATTTATTGCGGCCGTAATTGGTGTGGTGCTTATTTTAAAAAGCAACCGAGCTACGGCTCAAAGCAACGCTTCAAACTAGTTCATAAATGTGTAACCCGTTTCAGGGGTAATAGTGACTACAACAGCACCTTCAGAACCACCACTGAAGGTTAGGTTGCAATCAGTAGCTAGAAGTCGACCGTTAGGGTATGATGAACCGTCACTGCTAATATCACCAACAAGTGGTCTTCCCAAATGATCAAAAGAGATGATTAACGGGTCTTCATTAGCACATCCAGCTGATAAAGAAATAGTAGCGCCATATTCTGAATTTAAATCCATATTTTGTAAGATAGTATCATTATCATCAGTAATAAACCCGCCAGCAAGCCGTTTGTTACTATCTAAAGGATCCGTTGCCACTTCAGCATAATTATTTGGTTTCCCATCCCCATCTACATCACTAAAAATAGAGTAAACCCCATCTTCTAAATAAATTCTCCACCGACCTCTAAACCAATTGGCATTATTTGGATCAAATTTATCTTCTACCATCGCTAAATGTTGCGTATAGCGTACGTGAGATATAAATTGCTGCGCCGCTTCGGCATTGGTATCTCTTTGAAATGTCGGAGCCACTGTAGCTGCTAAAATTCCTATGATTACAATAACAATTACCAGTTCAAGCATTGTAAAAGCATATCTCATTGTAACTCCTTAAATTAAATAATTTTTAATATTGTATTTTCTAAGCTCTAATTGTATCATATTCATCATATAAATATATTAATACAAAAGTAACCTTGAATGCAACCAACTAACAAGCTATAATTGCAAAAAAATTACATGTAGGTATTTTATATTGGAAGAGTTAAGTTATTATGAAATTTTAGAGGTCACACAGACTGCAGACAAAACTGAAATCAAAAAAGCGTATCGCAAAATGGCTAAGAAATATCATCCTGATAAGAATCCGGATGATACCGAAGCAGAACATAAATTCAAACTCTGTAATGAAGCGTATCAAATTTTAAGTGATGATCAGCAGCGTAGCGTTTATGATCGCTACGGCAAAGAAGGTCTTCAGGGTGGTGCAGGTCGAAGTTCCGGTTTTAGCGGCTTTGATGACCTCGGCTCGATGTTTGAAGAGATGTTTGGCGGCGGGGGAAGCGGACGCTCACGGGGTAATGGTGACAAATATGCACTTGATCTTGGGACACAGATGGATATTAGCTTTCATGAAGCAGTATTTGGATGTGAAAAAGAGATCAAGTTCAAATATAAAAAAGCATGTAGCAGCTGTAAAGGTACAGGAGCAAAAGGCGGTAAACTGACCTCTTGTTCACAATGTGGCGGGAAAGGTCAGGTCTATATGCGTCAAGGTTTTATGACCTTTTCACAGACCTGTCCCGTGTGTCATGGTGCAGGAAGTGCTACGGTTGATAAATGTCTTGATTGTAAAGGTCAGGGCTTTGAAGAGATCTCAGACAGCGTCACTATTAATGTGCCTGCAGGTGTAGATAATGAAAATCGCTTACGAGTCTCTGGTCAAGGGAATATTGGTAAAGGCGGTTCTCGCGGTGACCTTTATGTTACATTCTATGTTCAAGATGATGAGCACTTCATTAGACGCGATAATGATGTCTATTTAGAAGTACCCGTTTTCTTTACACAAGCCGTTTTGGGTGAGAGCATTACCATTCCATCATTAACTGATGAGTTAGAACTACAACTCGATATTGGAACCAAGAACAAACAGAACTTCCATTTCAGAGGTGAAGGTATTGCTGATGTTCACGGTCATGGAAAAGGTGACTTGATTGCGCAAATCACCCTCACCTACCCTAAAAAGCTCACTGATGAGCAAATAGAGATGCTTTCAAAATTGCAAGAGTCGTTTGGACTTGATGAGGCAAAACCTCATGAAGGAATCTTTGAATCAACTTTTGACAGAGTCAAAGGCTGGTTTAGTTAATCTTATTTAATTTCTTATTGACAACATACTCTTTAAGATATGCCACAATAATAAAGGCAAAAATAATTCCATACGTTATTGGCACAAAGTCAGGTATTGGAACCGGGTCACCTTTTGCGTATGAGTGCATTCCTGCTAAATAGTAGTTGACTCCAAAATAGGTCATAATTACCGATGTAAATGCAAGCAGTGAAATAACACTATACATGTAATCTGAATAGAGTGACTTAATAAAACGCAGATGTATCACCACAGCATAGACTAAAATGGTTACTAATGCCCAGGTCTCTTTTGGATCCCAACCCCAGTAACGTCCCCAACTCTCATTGGCCCAGACACCACCCATAAAGTTACCTACAGTTAAAAGAATAAGACCTATCATCAAGCTCATCTCATTAATAGCATTAAGCTCTTTAATTGAGAGTGAAATATTACGCTCATTGCTGCTATTTTTAATAATAAAGAGAATCAACGTAATGAATCCAAGCAACGCTCCCAAGCCTAAGAAACCGTAACTCGCAGTAATAATTGAGACGTGAATACTCAGCCAATAAGAGTTAAGTACCGGCACTAAGGTGGTGATTTGCGGATCCATCCAATTTAAGTGTGCCACAAATAAAATTAGCCCTGTTAAAATACTTGTTGATGCCAATGTGATTGGCGAATTTTTAGCAAAAATAAATCCAGCAAATACAGTTGCCCATGCAATATAAATCATCGATTCATAGCCGTTTGACCATGGAGCATGTCCGGCAATGTACCATCTTATGGCTAAACCAAGAGTATGTACTAAAAAGAATCCAACTAAAAGTACTAAAGCACTCCTAGAAGCCCACGTAATTTTAAATGTCGGTTTAATAATCTTAATAAATGACAAAATAAGCAGTACAAAACCAACTAAGAAATACAGCGGCCATAATCTTTCAAATACTTTAGCATGGTTGTACCAGATCTCTAAATCAACTTTTAAAGTGTCCGGGTAGACAGCAACGCCATAGAAGTGCTGATATTTTTCAATATTGGCTAACGCTTCGTCTGCTTTACTCCAATCGCCACTTTTACGTGCCTCATCTACTGCAGTAAAGTAGTTCATTGTAATGGCTCTGATACCTTCAGAATCGACACTCTCAAATGTTTGAAGTGCATCAATAGTACCAAACCATTTTTGTGCTTTATCATTTGGACGTGGCCATATTTTCATTAAAGAACCCGAATATGCCATATAAGCAATATTGACCCGTTCATCAACTTTTAGTACTGCTTTATCAAATTTATTACGTTTACCCTGTGATTTTCGAGTTGCTTCTTCTACATATTGTGTCAGCTTATAGCCATCAAGATTTTCGGCATATTCAAAAAACTGCGAAAACGATGCTGTTTTAACACCCTCTTTAATATTGATGATATTGTTAATCTCTTTGTGGGAGGTTTTAATCATGCTGATCTCACGCCATGATTTTGGATCCATCATCATTCCAAGAAGAATCTGATTGGCATTTAAGCCCATCATACTGTCGGAGCGATAAATTTTATTGACCACTTCAATAGCTAAAGTGTCCATTGGTTTCATTCTGCCGGCACTATCTTGAACAATGAGTTTAGCAAATTTATTGGCGTGTTCTTTCTCAAAAGAGAGTACATTTTTAATAATTGGATCGATCTCTTGGGCGTGACCTGAAAGTGGAAACAGCGCTAAAAGTGCAACTACAATAGCACCCATTCCTTGATGAGAACGTGCTGCTTTAAGTGCTTTGTCACTCAATTTTCTGTAGCGCCCTCTTATGAGAAATGGGGAGAGAAACATACCAATTGTCAACATTGCATAGCCAATATAAGTAATGAGTGTACCGGGGTCATTATTGACGGAGAGTACCGTACCTTTTTCATCTTGATCATATGATGATTGAAAAAACCGAAAACCTCGATACTCTAAAATATTATTCATAAAAATACGAAATTCCCTTTCAATGCCCTCTTGCTTGTCGATGAGAATGACTTCACTGGCATACGATGAAGGTGACATTGAGCCCGGATAGCGATCAAGCTGAAAATCATCAAGTTTTAGAGCAAACGGAAGTTCTAAAATACGTGATCCATAACTGATAGATATTTGTTTACCATTAAGGTCTATTGATGTTTTTTTACCTTGCATTCCTGCCATGCCAAAAACAGTCAGTTCTTTTTGCTCATTTGCACTGCTAACTTCAAATATAAGTGCATCATGCTCTCGGTTACTCATTCCGGAACCTACCGTTGCCGATACTAACTTTTTGACTGCATGAGGCATAAAATTGCGCAGTACAAAATTTGTTTCTGCGGTACTGTAAAGTGTTCGTATCGAAAATTCTTGACTTGCAGATGCATTTAAATCGCCGACAGTCTGATCATCCATTTTCAAATACTTTAACGGCATTGGATGGTTCATATGCAGATGTCCACTTTCAATACTAATGGCAACAACCTCTTTGTCAAAAATTTTACCTGAGTTAAAATCGAGTACCACATCAGCAGCTTCAAAAAATGTTCCCTCTTCAAGCTGAATCTGATTCGACTTCCTGCCATTGGTAATCATCATATTTAAAATGGCTTTACCTTGAGAATCTTCAACTAATGTATAGGTTGCATTGGGGATGTAATCAACCAGTTTTACATGTATATCGGCAACCGTTGTCTCAAAACTGTTTTGTGAGTACTTTGAGAGTAACATTGGCTCTTTAATTAAAGTGGAACTATCACTCTGTTTTACATCAACACTAAGATAGTTCTCTGTACTTAACATTAAGTTTGTCGTTTCACCTTCGCGAATATGCATAGTTCCTTCGTAACCAACATAGCGCGTTACTGCCGCACCTATTAAAATAACTAAAAAAGAGATATGAAAAAGAAAGACTAAAAATTTGTGTTTTTGATACATTTTAAACTGAATCATGTTGTAAATAAGATTTACGCAAAGAAGTACTAGCAGTAGTTCAAACCATGTAGCGTTGTAAACTTCAGCTTTAGCTGTTGTCGTCCCGTAATCATTTTCCATAAAGGTCGCATAACCAATGGAAATCGCAAAAATCAGCATTAAAGCTACCATTGTTTTCATCGAACCTAACAGTGAAAATAGTTGTCTCATGGTACTCTCTTAATTTTAATAATTTTGTATTGTAATCACCGTTTGCTAATCATCTTATAATGTTAAAATAGGTAATTTATTTATAAAGGATGGGTAAAGTTTTATTACTTTAATTCACCCCAGTTTTTACCAATATTTACTGATACTTTTAGTGGAATATTGAGTGTATAAATATGTTCCATAATCTCTTGAAAACGTTTTGCAAGCTGCCCGGCTTCTAGATCATCAGCTTCAAAAATCAATTCATCATGAATTTGCAATAACATTTTTACATGTAAATTTTCTTCTTTAATAACACGGTGTATCTCATTCATTGAAAGTTTAATCAAATCAGCGGCACTTCCTTGAAAGACGGTATTAACCGATTCACGATCATAAGCAGCTTTAAGCATTGGAGTTGCTTTAGCATAGTCAAAATAACGGCGGCGTTTTAAAAGCGTTTCAATGTAACCATTTTCTTTGGTACTCTCTACAATTGAAGCAAAATAACTTTTCACCGTTGGGAAGGTTTCAAAGTAACGCCCAATAATCTCTTTTGCCTCTTTAGTAGTGATTTTCAAGGTTTCAGAAAGTTTTTTCTGTCCCATGCCATACAGCAATCCAAAGTTTACCGTTTTAGCAATAGAGCGTTTTTCATCTGCCGCTTCCTCACCAAAAAGTGCCACCGCCGTTTGATGGTGAATGTCTTTGTCATCATTAAATGCCGCCATTAAAACCGGGTCATTTGAAAAATGTGCCAGCAGTCGCAACTCAATTTGTGAGTAGTCAATACCAATGAGCACTTTGCCCTCATCAGCTACAAACGCCTCACGAATTTTCACGCCAAGTTTGGTACGCGTTGGAATATTTTGCAGATTCGGATTTTTTGAACTCAGACGTCCCGTTGCCGTTCCTGTCTGAATAAAAGAGGTGTAAATACGACTGCGTTCATCACTACGAGCAAGTTTTAAAAGCGGCTCAATATAGGTCGAATAAAGCTTATGTAATGATCTATAGTTTAAAAGTAACGGTACAATAGCATGCTCATCAATAAGAGCACTGAGAACTTTTTCATCAGTACTGTAACCTGTCTTTGTTTTTTTGATTACCTTGAGTTCTAACGTCTCAAAAAGTACCACACCCAACTGCTTGGTTGAGTTAATATTAAACTCACTGCCTGCTTCTTCATAAATAGCCGTCGTCAGTGATGAGAGAGATGCTTCAACTTCCTCTTTAAATTGCTCTAAATAGGCAGTATCTAACTTGATTCCCTCACGCTCCATTGCTAGCAGTGTCTCAATAAACGGATATTCTACATCTGATGCAATCTTTAAGATGTGTGCGGAGGCTTTCTCTTGAAAGAGGTTCATCAGTTTATTGTAAAGTTTCAGGGTCACTACGGCATCTTCAGCAGCATATCTGCAGGCATCTTCAAGTTCAACCGATGCAAACGTCTCTCCTTTTTTAACCGTATCTTTAAATGCAATCATCTCATGATTTAAAAGGGAATGAGAGAGTTTATCAAGTCCAAGAGCACTCTGAGAGTTTAATAACCATGCCAAAATAATAGTATCGGCATATACCGCTATGGATTCACACTCTAAGTAACGTGTCACAAAATGCAGATCAAACTTAAGGTTATGTCCCACTAATTTACATGTAATTAATTTTTTCAGCACTGCTTTAGCTGTTGCTTCACTTACCTGATTGCCAACCCCTAGGTAAAAATGCTTTAGCGGCACATAATAACCTTCACTCTCATTAAGCGCAAAACTAAACCCAACAAGCGTATCATGATTTGGGTCTAACCCCGTTGTCTCAGTATCAAACGAAATAATATCACTCGATGTCAGTTTAGAGACAATTTGCTCTAATGCTTTTGCATCGGTTAAAAGTGTTGCTTTGAACTCTTGTTTTAGAGGAACTACTAGCTCTTTAACACTACTTTCTTTATTTACATGTAAATTTTCATCAACCAGTTTTTTAGCATGAAGCACACGTAAAATACCATTCATTTCATACTTTTTAAGTTCATCATAAATAGGAATAAAAGGATTTTCATTATGCATCAGATAGCTCTCAAAATCGAAACTGTCATCAAAAAGATCACCTTTGAGTGAGACTAGTTTTTGAGAACGCCATGCATCCTCTTCAAAAGTTTTCAGCTTGTTTTGTACACCCGCAGGTTTAACATCATCAACATTTTCATAAATACTTTTTAGTGATCCGTATTGCACCAGAAGTTTTTCTGCTGTTACTTTACCAACCCCTTTGACTCCGGGAACATTATCGGCACTGTCACCTAAAAGTGATTGGTAGTCAATGAACTGTGACGGGTGAACACCATATTTTTTAAAACACTCATCTTCATTGATCTCTTTGCGTTTAATCGCATCGACTAGAATGACTCGGTCATCATCAATAAGCTGATAGAGGTCTTTATCGTGAGAGACAATACGAACTTTCATTCCCTTTGAAACTGCCAATTTTGCAACAGAAGCAATCATATCATCGGCTTCAAATCCTGACTGCGAAAGTGTCTGAAATCCCATCTTCTCTATCCACTCAATGGCTATTGGAAGCTGTTTAGTAAGTTCTTCTGGTGGGGGTGTTCTATTGGCTTTGTAGTTTGGATCTATCTCATTTCGAAACGTTGGCCCTTTGGTATCAAGTGCAAAAATGATGTAATCACTGCTATGCTCTTTTTGTAGGCTCGAGATAAAATTAGTAAAACCGGTTAGCAGACCTGTAGGAAATCCCTCTTTGTTACTTAACGGCGGTAACGCATAAAAACTCCTGAAAAAAAAGCCAAATGTATCTATGACCGTAACAGTCTTTGAACTATATGGCATAATTAACGTAATTTTTCGACGAGTTTATTAATCTCTTCTTCTAAAATATCAATATCATAACCGGCATCTTTAGCTTTGGCAAGACCTTGATCAATCCCTCTTTCACTTAAAGGTTCATGAATAGAAGCAATCGTTTTTACAATGTTAAGTGCTGTAGCGTACTCTTTTATCTCTTGAGGGGCATTTTTATAATCATCTACATAGCAAATCATATCAACAAACTCCTGATCAAATTTCCAATGCTCAAAAATAGCAGCAGTAATTTCAGACGTGCTTGCCCCGATAAATGATTTTTCTACCGCAGTAATATTTAATGCCATTGTAATTTCTGACTTAAAACTCTCCTCAAGATGTTCAAGTACGATTAGATTGGAAATTAAAATCTTACCACTCTCTTGTAAAAATGCAGCCAAATAAAGCTTGTCGGCTTTTGCTTTGTCAATGCGTTTATACCAATTCATCATTAACGATGCTTGCATATTAGATATCTCTGCAAACTTCTCAGGTGTAATGCCGTAAGGTTTCATATCAACTTTAAGCAGTTTGCGAATAGAGCTGTTTACAACAATAGAGCGTGTCATACTCATACCAAACAATGAGACTGCAACGGATACCTTCTCAATCTCTTTACCTAAAAAGTAAAGCGGTGAATTTGCCGCTTTAATCAAGTTAGTTACAATCATCGGATCATACTCAACTGCTTTGACCATATCGGCAATTGAAGAATCCGGATTATTATAGACTCGCTGCACATCTAGAATTGTTTTTTCAAGAGGAGGAAGGGATTTTACATTTTCAATAATAGCATTTTTCATTCAAATAAACCCCATATAATTTTTAAAAATGATTATATCCACTTAAACTTTTTTTTATCTTTGATGCAAATATAATGTTATTATTACAGATGCAAAAAATTGAGTTAATATTTGAAAACAGTGATTTTGCAGTCATTAACAAACCTGCTAATCTCAACTTTCATAGTGAAGATGAACCGGGTGTTGTTGTCTTGGCTGAGCAGATGCTAGGGGTAAAACTCTACAGTGTGCACCGCCTCGATAAGATGACATCAGGCTTGCTCATTCTTACTAAAACATCACAAAACGCTCAGCTATTTACCAAGCTCTTTGAAGAGCGTCACATTGAGAAGTTTTACATAGCTATTTCCTTACGTAAACCTAAAAAAAAACAAGGTTGGATTAAAGGCGATATGGCAAGTAGCAGACGCGGCAGTTATAAATTTGTAACCACAACCAATAATCCTGCCGTTACACAGTTTATTAGTCAAGCACTTCGTGTTCATGAACGCCTTTTTCTTGTTAAACCTCACACAGGAAAAACCCATCAGATACGCGTTGCACTTAAAAGCATCGCTTCACCCATAGCCGGCGATATTCGTTACGCAAAGAGTGAGGATGCAAAACTTGAAGATCGTGGCTATTTACATGCCTACGCCTTACGTTTTATTTTTAAAGATAAAACGTACAAATTTACATGTAAACCTAATGAGGGGGAGCGCTATCTTAGCAGTGAATGTCAGGAACTACTTAAAAAATTTACTGAGCCATGGAGTTATTTTAAGTAATCCGATGGTGTATGAAACTTGTACCATTTACATCGTTTCTTATTCTTGATATTGTAAATATTATAGGTAAATTTACGACTACAGTCTTGACACTCAAACGTCGCACGATTCTTGTACTTATTGTAATGTACAAATAAGAAGTTACCGACTTGCTGACCTTTGACATAAGAGATTTTCTCTTTTGTATCAAAAGCTTTCTCAGCTAAAAGGGCATTTTCTCTTTGTTTGATTAACCACGTCGGTTCATCATCTTCTTCAAATGCATCACTCATATACACTATTTTTTTAATCACAGCTATATCTAAAACTACTATCTAACTCTAAGGGTAAAATGAGAGTTTTAAATTGTAAATTTATTGAGTCTGCACACATATTATCTCGTTCTCCATTACTGTTGTTAATATACTCTTGTGCATACTCTGCATTAAAAACAGGTTTATTAGCATCGATAAATGGTTGCATATTTTCACATTCATTATATCTATGACACGATTCATTGACACTAAAATCAAAAAATGGTTCAAGCTGAACTATTTGATCTACATCATTTTTGAGCCCGACACTCAATCCTCTTTTTCTTGCTTCATTTGCTATAAATTTATTGTATGTCAATTGATCAGAAGCACTTAAACTAAAGCTTGTATTATTTGTATAACCATCCATATTATCAGGTTCAACCCCGTCACAGCCTTTTTGTTTAGCCAAATCAAGTCTTGCTTCCATAATAGGTTTTAAGCTCTCATTACTAATATCAAGCCATTTTTCACCTGCCCATCCATCCATATTATCACCTAATACTTCGTTTAAAAAATCATCTTTATCATCTCTCCAATTCTCATAGCTACCAGCACTAAAATAACAGATGACTTTTTTGCCATTATCTTTTAAAGATTGAATTAAAGTTTCATTAGAGTCAAAGAGATCAATATCATATATATCAACATCATAAGAGGTGTTAACAGCTCCCATTAGCTGCCACTGCCAAGAGCTATAAATATCCGGTTTGTACCAATTAATCCAATTTATATTGCTTGTTGAAATGATATTTTTCCAAGGACCATTTGGAACATTTACATCATCTATAAATTCCCAATTTACAGTATCAATATCACTTAAACCTAGATAATCTCTCACCGCAGGGGATACATCAAGTCCTGCACTGTTATTTATCTGATTTTGAGGGAAACTTGTACCAAAAACATAACTGTTGTCATCTTCACCAAATGGTCCGACATCTTCCCACTGAGCATAAGCTACTTTATCTTCTTTAGTTATTTTAATCCATCTGTTTTTACAAATTGATAGTGAGCTATTACCGTCTGAAGTTGCCCAAGGGATATAAGAAGATAGATTTGCTTTTTTATCTCCATTATCATCAAAATCATTATAAGGCAGAGCAAAATAAAATGGGTTTTCATTTGGTGTAAAACCTGCAGGGTAATATTCATATCTACTGTCTGGAGTATCAGCTCCACCATAATTTAGCATCCACATATTATCCCAAGCACTATCATGATTTGAAATATTTCCATTGTCACTGCTGCTTTCTTCCCCTGTCCAAAAGAGTGTAACAGTTATATTTTTATGTGTTAGGTACGAAGTAGTGTTTTGTTCAGTCTCTAAACATGAAGTATTACCTCCACATCCGGCAAGTATTCCCGCTAATATTGGTACAAAATATAAATCCATAACTTTTCCTTTGTATAACAAAGTACGTGTCGAAGGATTATATCACCCTTTTGTTGATGTGGAAATTATTTAGAGACGAATACATCGAACATACGCATCACCATTTTTAGCTTTCCAGTTAGCAAAACCACTGTAAAAATAGACAAACCATGCGACACTTACATTGGTATCAGATGCAAGAGAAGACCAATATGCTGATGATACGGTATTTTTAAAGATTGAATCAATAGCAGGATCGGTATTTGTTTGATCAGTTATTTCAACAAGTTCTTCCACAGTAGGCGTACGCCAATCACTATGTCCTTCAAGAGCAAGCGAGGTACAATAACTCTGTGCTTCGTCCCATGTTGCTTTCTTGATGCTTTTATTATTTTGAGCATACTCATCTTGCCACTGCGACCCACTGGTTTGATCCGTTACTACACCTGCAGTACTTCGGGTATAAACATGTTGTATCCCCGCCTTATGTATATCCCCATTAGCCATAGCTACCAATAATAACATTGCAATAACAGTTTTCAATATATTCAATCTCGATTACAAAAATTTGTGCATGATAATAGCTTTATATAGTTAAGGCTTTGTTAAAAACTTACTTTAACTAGAAATACTTTGTAATATCCACTTCATATTTTAGATGAATTATAGTAAACTTATATTTTAAAACGTGTATTAAGTAAGCTTTCACAAATTACTTATTGTTTAAGAAATTTATGTAGTGTATACGTTAAGAATTTAATTTTTGGAGCTTTTATGGATCACGATCCACGCCAGAGTAAAACTTATATTAGTTTACAGATACTTTATACCTTTTTAGCAACTCTTTTAATGGTATACCATGCTACCCAACATTACAATAATTATGGCAATAAAGAACTCTTTTGGAATTTTTTTAAATTTGGAGCAATGGGCGAAGATTTACTCTTTGTGTTGATGGGCTTTACGGTTTTTTATGCTTCCTATCATTTTATTGAAAAAAGTAAAGGCTATAAAGAGTATATGGTCTTTACGCTCTCACGAATTTTTCTCGTTTACTGGGTACTCATTGCCATTCCTGCTGTTATTGTCTGGTTTATTAATCCAAATATCCATGCGAGTATTGCAAACATTAGAGGTGATGAGATCTGGCAGACGCTTACAATGTGGTTTGGACACCCAAGAGTTGCAATCATCACATGGGTATTGACACAACTGGTCTTTTTTTCCATTATATTTGGATTGGCAATTCTTTCAAAAAAGTTTATCTACTTGTGGTATCTGATTTTAGGATTGTCACTCATCAACCTAATCGATAAAATAACCATTGGCTCACAACCTTTTGGAGACGATGTATGGTACCGCATTTTCAGCCCACATAATTTAGAATTTGCGTATGGTGCGGCGGCATATTTTCTGCTTAAAAAAGGTTTTATTGTCAAACACTATAAACTCTTTGTATTTGCTGCTTTTGCCATATTTTTTACAGTAGGTATAATACATGCACAAGGAATCTACAACTTCTATGAGTCAAGGGTTATATTTTTTGGACTCGCTGCATTTTTACTGACTGTTTCTGTAATTAATTATGCACAATTTCTTTCTCATGTACCTAACAATATTTTTATTAGACTTGGAGAAGCAGAATATATTATGTTGCTCATCCACGGTCCGATTCTCTCTATTATAAACGCCCACATTGCTATCAAATATAGCTTTGGCTGGATTATTACACTGGCAACCATTTTTATGATCTTAGTAATTAGTTATTTTATACGCACAAAAATCGAAGCACCAGTACTTACTTTTATTAATAAACCTTTTGAAAAATAGATTCAGAATTCAAATAACACGTGAGCTTTACTATTGATCTGGCTCAAAAGTAGCTCTTACAGAAAAACGATGTTCTATTGCTATCTCACCTGATTGAGCACTGAGTGATTTTGTATTTGAAAACCCTAAGAAATCATCCTGATTTCCTCTGCTTGCTCGCTGCAAAAAGAGTTGATGTCCATTTGGAAATACAGAATATACATCCATAGTATCATCAGTCTCATACAGTGCTATAGTTGCTTTGTAATTCAGTCCAATTTTTTTTCAACTTCAGAAAACCTTATTGTTGCTGTTACGGTTACGTCAAAGTTATTAACCCCACCGCTACCTAGAACAATTGGTTGACTTGAAATATCTACTTTATTTATATGTGGCATAGTTAATCCTTTCTAAATAAATACGACTGCAAAACATAATAACATCAGTACAGCAGCCCATTACTCATATTTGCACTCAAGTCTCATTGGGCTCTACAACATCCAATCTATTTTCCTTTAGGTATAACTACTTATTAAAAGACATTATATACCTATGAACACTAAAAATGTCCTGCTATTTAAAAAATACATGTAAATCAAACTCATTAAAAATTTACCTACTCAAAACACTCTTTCCTAGCCTCACCAATAAACTCAAGATAATCTTCACTATCTTTTGAAAGTGAGCTGTACGCTTCAAAACTGTACTCTTTAAAGATTTTGTCATCTAAACACTCACATAACGTTGCATTATTTTCTTGACTTTTACATGTATTTAATAATTCTGTCTTGCTTTCATCTGTCCATGTGACATATTTGTTGTAAAAAGGAATGGCTGTGTAAATAAAAAAGCCAAGGGCTAGGACAATGTTAAAAAGGTAATCTCTTTTTTTTGTCTCAAAATAGCGTTTTGTATCATAAGCAATAAAAAGTAAAAAAGCAATCTCAAGAGTAATTAGAAACCAATCTTCATCTAAAAAATCAAACATTATTTATGAGCCTCCAGCTCTTTTTGAAGGTATTTTCCGGTGTAACTTCCTGTTTTTTTATGATCCTCTGCCAGCTCTTCAGGGGAACCTACGGCAATAATCTGACCGCCGCCGCTTCCGCCTTCAGGTCCCATGTCAATGATGTAGTCAGCATTTTTAATCATGTCGAGGTTATGCTCAATGACTAAAACGGTATTGCCAAGTTCAACAAAATGGTGAAGTACTTTAGTCAGACGGTTCACATCATCAAAATGCAGACCCGTTGTTGGCTCATCTAAGATGTAGAGCGTACTTCCCGTATCACGTCGGCTTAACTCTTTTGAGAGTTTAATACGCTGCGCTTCACCGCCAGAGAGCGTTACGGCATTTTGACCGAGTGTGATGTAGCCTAAGCCCACATCGTAAAGTGTCTGCATTTTTACTTTAATTTTTGGAATAGGATTAAAAAACTCCAGCGCTTCTTCCACACTCATTGCCAAGACATCGGCAATATTTTTGCCTTTGTACTCCACTTCCAACGACTGCTCGTTATAACGTTTTCCTTTACACGAGTCACACTTGACTAAAATATCGGGTAAGAAGTGCATCTCAATTTTTAGTTCACCTTCCCCTTGACACTTCTCACAACGTCCGCCTTTAACGTTAAAACTAAAACGTGATGTTGTATAACCGCGAATCTGCGCCTCTTTTGTTTTAGCAAAAAGTGCACGAATCTCATCCATCACACCGGTGTAAGTTGCCGGATTACTTCGTGGAGTTCTACCAATTGGGCTTTGGTCAAGGTAGATAACTTTGTCGAGTTTCTCCAAACCATCAATCTCAACACCCGCAATTTTTTTGACTTTTCGTGCATGGTTTAATAGCTCACGAGCTGTTGGCAGCAGTGTTTGTAAAATCAGTGAACTTTTACCGCTACCACTCACGCCCGTGATACAGACAAAGTTATGCAGTGGCAATTTTACATGTAGATTCTCAATGTTATTAAGTGAGACATTTTTAAGTTCAATCCACTCTTTTTGAGCACGTCGGTAGAAGTACTCAATCTTCTTTCTTCCACTCAGATAATCTGCGGTGAGTGTTTTAGCTTTTTTGAGCTGTGCAAGCGTTCCTTTAAAAACCACTTCTCCCCCGTATTTTCCGGCACCCGGACCAATATCAACAATATAGTCGGCATTTTCAATCGTCTCTTTGTCATGCTCAACCACAATAACCGTATTGCCCTTCTCTTGCAGTGAACGAAGCGTACGAATAAGTTTTAGCGTGTCACGCTCATGCAGACCAATACTTGGTTCATCAAGTACATACATAACGCCCGTCAGACCACTACCGATTTGTGAGGCGATACGAATACGTTGTGCCTCACCGCCACTAATACTTCGGGCATCACGATTAAGCGTTAAATAGCCAAGACCAACATCGTACAAGAAAAAAAGACGCTCACGAATCTCATTTAAAATTGGTGCGGCAATCATGCTGCCTTGCTTGTTTAAGTACGCAAAGGTCTTCTCATCTTTAAACCACTCGTAGCTTTTCTCAATCGGCAGTGAGATAATATCAGAGATTTTTTTACCTGCCACAACAACCGCTAAACTCTCTTGACGCAGACGATGGGAATTACAGACATCGCACACTTTCTCGCTCATATAATCGCCTAACTCTTTCTCATCTTTGAACATATCATAAGCAATACGGACAATCCCAGGCCAGATACGCTTAATTGGATGGTTTTTCCACTTAAAGGTTACCTCATTAATACTACCATGTAAAATCGCTTTTTTCTGATGCTCTTCGAGGGTGCTAAAAGGTACTGTAATGTCAATATCATTTTCGGCACAAAAACCTTTTAAAAAGGTAAAGTAGTACCCTTTATTAAAGCCATAAACAATTTTTATTGCACCTTTTTCGATGCAAAGGTCTTGATCAATAATTTTGTCATGGTCAAGGGCGTAGCGAATTCCAAGACCATCACACTCCGTACACGCACCTTTAGGTGAGTTAAACGAAAATGTCAACGGTTCAAGCGGTTCAAAACTTACCTTACAGTCAAAACAGGCATTGTGTTCACTGTAGTGAATAATTTTCTCAGGAAGTCCTACCTCTTCATAGTTGAGAACTTCAAGTTCCACTTCACCGTAACTCTCTTTTAAAGCACGTTCTACATCGGCTGCAATTCGCTCTTTATTTTCACCCTTAATAATAATGCGGTCAACCACTACCTTGATGGTATGTTTTTTGGTTTTACTCAGCTCAATCTCATCATCAAGACGTACCATCACGCCATCAATCATGGCACGGACGTAGCCTTTATGACGAAGTGACTCCATCATATCGTGATAGCTTCCCTTTTTATCACGAACCAGTGGTGCTAAAATAATGACTTTAGCTCCTTCAGGAAGCAGACGTACCTGTTCAATAATATCTTCCGCACTCATCTTTGAAATGGGTTTGCCGCATTTATGGCAGTGCTGTACTCCAACGCGCGCGTAAAGCAATCGAAAATAGTCGTAAATTTCAGTAATCGTTCCTACGGTTGAGCGCGGGTTTTTTGAAGTGGTCTTTTGATCAATTGCAATAGCAGGCGTCAAACCTTCAATTTTATCGACATCAGGCTTGCCAATACGGTCTAAAAATTGTCGTGCATAGCTTGAGAGTGACTCAATGTAACGTCGCTGTCCTTCAGCATAAAGCGTATCAAACGCCAAAGTTGATTTACCACTACCGCTGAGACCGGTACAGACAATCAGCTTATTTTTTGGAATTTCAAGAGAGATATTTTTAAGATTATTCTCTCTTGCACCAAATATTTTAATTTTATCCATTTACCACCAATCTATAAAATAAATATGTTGCTACTGCTACATAAAACGTTATTAATAATCTTTTCTGCATCACATTGCTCACATTATGTTTAAAATGAATGCCTAATGCAACACCTAAAAGTGATGCGACACCAATGATAATACCACTATGATAATCAAGCACCCTAGCTATACTCAAACCAACGACACCGGCAACCGATGAAAAAACGACAAAGAAAAGTCCGGCAGAAATAGCATGTTTTAAACTTACATGTAAAAAACCGACCAATATCGGGACTAAAAGTATGGAACCGCCTACACCGATAGATATGCTAAAGAGACCAATCATTGCACCAATAAAAAACAAAAGCACCGGGTGCGCTTGCTTAGGAGTGACATCTTCTTGCGCCTTGACGTACATCCGCGCTAAAGCAAACATAACAAAGGCTAAGAAGAGTACTTCTAAAATGACGGCATCAATATTAGAGACTACCGATGCACTCAGCAGTGCACCCACAAAGCCTCCCACACCTATAATCAAAACCATTTGAAGGTCTAGCGTACCCTTTTTAAAGTTAAGGTAACTGCCAAAAACAGAACTAAAAACCATCTGAATCACTGAGATGCCAATAGCTGTTTTCATATCATAGCCCAGCAGTAGAAGTATCGGTACTAAAATAGTACCTCCGCCAATTCCAAAGAATCCCGAAAGTAGACCAACGATAATTCCAATACTACACAGTTCTAAAATCATCTACAACCTTATTAAACGTGCGATTATACTTAATCCTTCCTTTGAGGTTGCATAGTACTTTAATCAGTAATTTACATTCAATTCCGTATAATCTAGCCAATATCTCAAAGTTTTAAAACGGAATACAATATGATTGACTTTATTACGACAGCGACTGAGAACTTTTTCCAGCATCAAATTGGTACAACATGCAATATTTCTGATTGCCAAACGCAAAGTAGAACGATTATTGCTTATATTGATATTAAGAGTTCGTCAAATACCATACATCGTGTCTATATCACTATGGATGAGCCATTGTTAAAACAAATAACAGAGCTATTTTTAGGTGAAGAGACTCCTGATGAGCAGACTCTGCTTGATATGCTACTTGAAACTACCAATATGATTGTTGGAAGTGCAAAAGTTTTAGCTGAAGACTCAGGCAGTGGCTTTACTATTGAGACGCCATTTATTGAGGGAATTGAACCTTTTTCTATTGAGTGTGATGAGAAACGAACTTTAGAAATTGAAAATAAAATGATGATAATCGCAATGAAGGAGTTATAAGTATGACTAAAGAGCACAACGCTGTTGAGTTTGATACTGTCAAGGAACTTTCATGGATGGATTATGAAGGCTTATTAGACATGGAAGTCGAGTTCATATCAAATCTTGGTGAAACCGTGTTAACTATCGCCGAGATTCTAAAACTTGAAAAGGGTTCTGTAATTGATCTTAAAAAACCTGCTGGAGAAAGTGTTGAATCGTATGTTAACGGGCGTATTATTGGCAAAGGCGAAGTAATGGTTTATGAAAAAAATCTTGCTATTCGTATTAATGAGGTGCTTGATTCAAGTGCGGTACTTTATTATCTTTCAAAAGAAAAACGATGAGACAGTTCCTACTGTTTTTATTAGTTTGTTCATCACTGTTTAGTGCTAATATTTTAAGCTATAATATTTATGATCGAACTGATCGTGTTGATATTATGTTCACATTTGACACACCGTTTACGGGCTCTATTACTCAAAAACGTCAGAATGACAAAATTATCATCAAACTTGAAGATAGTAAAATTGAATCACCAAAAATTAAAAACATTTCATCTGATTATGTCAGTAGATTGACTATTGCGCCAATTGGAAATGAGGTGCAAATTATTACAAAAACACCTCCAAATGTTGGAATGACAGCATCAAAAACATCTGACGGCTACGGACTAAGACTTCGCTTTATGACAAAAGTAGCGACAACTCCAAAGACAACAATTGCAAATCCTAATTTAAGTCAGCTTCAAACCAAACCTGACACTGAAATTTCTACAAGTTACATGGTTGTCGTTGCGCTATTATTATTAAGTACTCTTGCGCTTTTCGTCTTTAAAAAGCGTTTTACTCAAAACCGTGTCAAAAAAGTAAAAAAACCTTCTCTCTTTGGAAAACAGATTGAAAATCATGATGATATCAATATCCGATTTCAAAAATCAATTGATAATAATAATAAAGTAGTAATGCTTGAATTTGGCACCGAAAGCTATTTGGTGGTGCTAGGCAATAGCAATCTACTTTTAGATAAATTTGATGCATCTGGTATTAGCACAGAGAATGAGTTTGAAGAGATGCTTGATTCCAAGCATCAAGAACTCGATCAATTTTTAAAGATTAAAAAAGAGAGTGAAGCGTTTCAATCATACAAAGAAAAAGCTTCGGGTGTCGATATAGATAACATTGATGACTTAATACTTGAGAAAAATACTAAAGTCAAAAAAACTCGTCTATAACCTCACGAAACTTTACCGGATCTGTAATGGTATTGACATCATTACGCAAAGCTGAAGCACCTCGATAACCGCCTTTTGAGTAGGTATGCACATGTTTACGAAACATCGGTACACCATGCTGTCCATAAAACTGAATCATTTTGTCAAAATGCTCCATGATAATCTTATGCTTCAATGCTTCGTCTACATGACTATCACCATTTTTAAGCTGATGAAAAATCCATGGATTTCCAACAGCACCACGTCCAATCATAACGCCATCAGCTTTGGTATGCTCTAATACCCACTGCGCCTTCTCGTACGAGTCAATATCGCCATTAGCAATAACGGGAATGGACAGGATCTCTTTCATTTGGGCAATGGCATCATAATCAACCTCTGCTTTGAACTTACCGGCTCGTGTCCGCCCATGAACAGCAATAAAATCAGCACCGCTCTGTTCTACAATTTTTGCGATTTCCAAGTGATTTTTCTCATCAAAGCCCAAACGTACTTTCACACTCATAAGCGACTTGTTAGAACGTTTTTTCAAAGCTTCAATTAAACGCCCCATATGTGGTAAATCACGAAGCAGTGAACTTCCTGAACCATGACCGACGACTTTAGGAACAGGACATCCACAGTTAAAATCAATAATATCTATACCGTCTTGATCATTAAGAACATCAACCGCTTGTTCTAACACGTCAACTTGCGCTGCTGCGAGCTGAACCGAATAAGGGTCTTCATTGGAACTCTTTTGAAGCATATGAAGTGTCTTTTTTGAACTATGCGCTAAAGCGTTGGAGCTAATCATCTCACTAACTGTTAAATCAGCACCAAAATTTTTAACTACACTTCGAAATGGAAGATCGGTAAACCCAGCAAGTGGTGCAAGCACATAAATAGGCTGACCTGTAAATAGTTTTTTTACCATTAATACTCTATATTATATTTTTTGGAATTCTAGCAAAAAAGAGTTAAGAGAGAAGATTCTCTCTTAAAAAGAAGAACTATTTTTAAACAAACAATTTTATGTCAAAGTGCTTATTTGCCTCTTTTAAAGCACGATATGCTTTAAATTTAAGGAAATCATCTGCTTGAGAGTTATCTAGCATCTCATTAGCAAGTTCAATCATCTCAACATCATAAAGTGTATAGATATAAGCCGACAAAGCACTTTCTTTTTTCTCTGAAAGCTTCTCAAAAAGTTTAATACGCTGATCTGGAATCATATTATTAGCAAGAATTGCAGAGACCTTAATATAATCTTCTTCATTCAGTTCAACATCATTAATAAGTTCCATTAACTGCTCATTAGAAATATCTAAAGCATTCTTTTGGGCATTAATTCTAGCAATAACAGTACATAAAGTATCTTTATTCATATACTCTTTATACTTACTCAATGTCTCAAGTTTTGCCGTAGCAATGAGATCATTATAAGCAGCTTGCTGATGTTCCTTTGTATATCGTTTTGAATCTGATAAAATACTTTCAGCACTAACATCACCTTTTTTATAGCGATTAAACTGATTTTGAATCACTAATGGATTCGTCGGCAAAAGATGATATTTACTAAGGTCAACAACTTTACCCTCTTCTAAATCGCGGAGTGTTTCTAAGGTTTTATCAATTTTATCATTTCCTGAAACATAGAGCTTCTCTGAGGGTACAATTTTACTACCGCCTAAAGTTGTTCCCAGTAGTTTATAACGCTCTGTTTTATAATCAGGATCATTGTTTGCCTTTCCTAAGAAAGCATCTGAAATTGAACCAATCAGCTTCTCATAATCTTTTCTATAAGCACGAAGTTTAAAGCTGCCTAGCATTGAATAGAACATAATATGCGCTAATGTGGCTAAAAAAAGTATAAACATCGGAAGTACTACCCAAAGTGCCACAGGCATCGGAGGAAGATGAACTCCGAAAAAGTCAAAACTTGTAATATCTTGTGATACGAATGAATAGACGTACCAACCTACCAAACCCATTAAAATCAATGCTGCGATTGTATAACGTTTAATATGCATTATAATCTCCTTTTAGTTACCCCTGATTTTTTTCAGCAATCTCTCGACAATCAATACAATATTTTGCATGTGCTTTAACTTTAAGCCGTTGAAAACCAATCTCTTCTTCACACATCTCACATATTCCATATTCGCCATTTTTTATTTTAGCTAAAGCAAGCTCAATCTCCATTAATTCCATCTCTTGCTGCACACCAATTGCACTCTCAACAAGATTATTGTTACTAACAGAAGCATAATCACCCTCATCTTTAAGTTCACATGATCTAAGTTGTGCAATCTCATCTTCAACGCCGTTAATATTTTTAATGATCTGTTCTCGTCTATTTTTTAATATCTCACTAAAATACTCTAATTCGTTCTCTCTCACTAATTCTCCTTATTTGTGATAGGGGTGATTATTTAAAATTGTAAATCCACGATAGATCTGCTCTAGTAAAACAGCTTTTGCAATTTTATGGCTCATAGTAAGCTTTCCCAAACTAATGACCTGATTACACTGCTTTACAAATGAGTCCTCAAATCCGTAGGCACCACCTATAAAAAAATTCACCGCCATTCTATCACTTAAAAGCTTACTAAATTCAAAGCTGTCGATTAATTTTCCATCAGGATGCAACACAATTGAATATCTACCCTTTAAATATGGCGAAAAAACGTTAGAATAAGCCGTCTGAGAGGCAGTTTGTGAAATAGCGTGTGCTTTGGTAACTTCTTTTGGAAAAAGTTCTACATCTTCAATTTTTGCGAACTTAGATATCATTTTTTGTAGCTCTTTATAGAGCGGATCATAAATTGAACGCTCTTTTTTAGCAATAGAGTAGAGGTTAATTTTCATAAAGCGCTGAACTTATTACAAGGTATTTTACATGGTTAAACTGATCATTAAACCTAACGGCACCAATTGCTGCAACATCATGCTTTGAATGAGATGCCAATGCATCTAATCTGTCACCTAAGACAGTGTTTACTTCTTTAGTTGACGTAATCCTGTAAGCACCAAGTCCAATGTAATTTAGATTTAGCGTATTAGCCATCTCTATCTCTTCTTGATTATGAGTCGAAATTCCAAACCATTTATCATTACCAATGCGTTCACGCACCTTTTGTGCTGCAATAATAACATCTAAATCAATCTGCTGCAGATCTTCTTGTCCTAGATGTAAACCATCGCAAAATGGAACTAATTCAATGACATCATTAACAATTAACAGACCATCCCAAAGCATTCGTAATTCAATCAAATTCTTTTTAATCGTAGCAGTATCAGAAGATTTATTTCTGTATTGGATAATAGCAGCGTTGTGCTTTTTACAAAGTTCTACAAAAGCACGTAAAGAGACCTCTTTACAATTTAAGGTCTCTTGGTCACATAAGGCGTATAGCTGCATTGATGCAGGACTTAATTATTCATAAACATTTTAAGTAGGTCTGAGAGGGTATTTTTCATCTCATTTCGATCGACAATCATGTCAATGGAACCTTTTTCTAATAGAAACTCTGCACGTTGAAAACCATCAGGAAGATCCGTACCAATCGTTTGCTGAATCACCCGAGCTCCTGCGAATCCAATAAGGGCTCCCGGTTCTGCAATAATAATATCACCAAGTGTTGCAAATGATGCGCTTACTCCCCCCATTGTAGGATCGGTTAACAACGAGATATAAGGCAATCTGTTCTCAGCCAAGCGTGCAAGTGCAGCTGATGTTTTACTCATCTGCATCAAAGAGTAGGTACTCTCTTGCATTCGTGCTCCACCACTAGCACTTATAATAATAACGCCACAACGATTGGCAATAGCACGATTCACTGCACGTACAATTTTTTCACCCTCAACTGAACCAAGTGAGCCGCCCATAAAAGCAAAATCAAAGACTACAAGTTCAACGGCAACTCCATTAATCATACATGAACCACTCACTACAGAAGAGTAACGTCCAGTCTTTTTAATACCCTCTTCAATACGTTTGGCATAGCTCTTTTTATCGACAAATTTTAGTGGATCAATCGGTTTTAAACCGGCATCGTACTCAACAAAAGTTCCTTCATCTGCAACTATAGAAATACGTTCGTTAACACCAATTCTAATATGGTGGGAACATTTGGGACAAACGTAGTTTTGTTTTTCAATCTCTTTGTAGTACATCAAAGATTCACACGATTTACACTTTATCCAGTGAGATGGTGCTTCGCTCTGATCTGGTTGATTCTTTTTTGAACTAAAAAAACCTAATAAACTCATACAGACCCCTTAAAATTTATAAATAATGTAGAGATCTTTTCAAAAGTATCTCTATCTTTTGAGATGAGTACAATTCCCTCATCAATAAAGTAGTTCAAATCCCTACACAAAAACATACCCGCTTCAAGATCATAATTACGAATTGTACCTAAAAAAAGTACATAATCGACATAGTATGCATAAGATAGAGACAATGCCACTGCTCCAGGTGACCTGAATTTCAGTTCATTCTCTATTAGGATTTTGGCAAAATCGAGATTTTCATGCGATTTTTCAAAAATACCAATTTTAGAGTATTCATTAGGTAGCACTGCGTTTTTACATGTAAAATCACCCAGCAATGTTTGATAAAAGTGATTATCATAACGAACGAAGCACTCCTGAGTCGCCAAATTACAGACCACGGCTGCAACGGTAAGCTCAGAGCTTTGCAACGCAATGGAAGCCCCATAATAGGGAAATATTGAGGCGATATTATCACTCCCGTCTATAGGATCAAGAACAATAATATCCTCGCCGCTTCCAATTTCACCACTCTCTTCAGAGTAAATAACACCAAAAGTACTCAAGTGCTTTACAAAAATGTCTTCAGCCATCAAATCAAAACCGCTGCTTACATCTCCACCGGCACCAACACTTGAGTGCTGAAACAGTGTCTCATTAGCAAAATCGACTGTAGCATAAACCTCACAAAGAGCATCAAGCGTAGAATCAATAAAAGCTTGCATTATCCTAGAAGTGAATCAGCAATCGAACGCGCTGCTTCACGACCATCATACGCAGCTGTAACAACTAAATCAGCACCTCGGTAACAGTCACCACCGGCATAGATTCCAGCAGTAGTAGTTTGATGATTTTCATCAAGAAGAATCTCACCCCACTCATTAGTTTCTATACCATTCTCAGCTAAAAATGACGGTTTTTCAGTATCAAATCCAAGTGCCATAATGACAATATCAGCGTTAACCTGAAATTCACTGCCTTTAAGCTCTTCCATCCTCTGGCGTCCACTCTCATCTTTTGCCCCTAAAACAGTTTTCACTGCTTCAATAGCGACAACATTTCCATCATCACCGACAATCATCTCTTTTGGTGATGTAAAGAAGGTAAAATCAACACCCTCTTCCATCGCATTTTTATACTCTTTACGACTACCTGGCATATTTTGGGCATCACGACGATACAAGCAGGTAACACTTTTAGCACCTTCACGTTTTGCCGTACGCAGACAGTCCATTGCAGTATCGCCACCACCAATAACGACAACGTTGAGATCTTTAAAGTCAAACTCTTTAGCATAATCAAGATTGAAATTTTTACGCTGTATTGCAGTTAGATATTGCATAGCGACATAAACATTAGGTGAATTTTCACCAGATAGACCGGCACCTTTGCCTTTAGTTGCACCAATGCCTATAAATACCGCATCATAACCATCAGTAATCTCCTCAAAACTAATATCTTCACCAATATTACAGTTTAGTACCAATTTCATACCTGCTTCTACAAGCAGACTTACACGACGATCTACAATCTTTTTATCAAGCTTAAAATTTGGAATACCGTAAGTTAGTAATCCCCCTGCTCTATCACTACGTTCATACATTGTCACTGCAATACCCGAACGAAGCAGGTAGGTTGCAGTAGAAAGACCCGCAGGACCTGAGCCAATAATAGCTACTTTTTTATCAGTTGTAATACCAGGAAAATCAGGTTTAAAACCTTGCTTAAAGCCCTCTTCGGTAATAAAAGTCTCAACTGAACCGATAGTAATAGCACCATGCCCATCATTAAGGGTACAGTCACCTTCACATAAACGATCGTGAGGGCATACGCGTCCCATTACTTCAGGGAAGGGAGACGGTTCATTGGAAAGTTTAAATGCAAGTTCCATATCTTTTTCAGATATCGCTTTAAGCCACTGAGGAATATAGTTATGAAGTGGACACTTGTTAAGACAAAATGGATCACCACACTGAATACATCGTTCACTCTGCGATGAAGCACTGTCAGTATCAAATACTTCATAGATTTCATTATAATCTTTAACTCGCTCTACCACTAATCTTTTATTAGGATCGATTCTGCTTGTATTAATAAATTCTCTCATTATTAATCTCCTTTTTCCTGATTAAGAGGTAATTTTTTTAAGTTTTTCGGACGTATCAGCCAAAAATTTCTAATCTCGACACGAAAAGCTTCTAAAATTGATTGTGCTTTTTCACTACCGGTATGTGCCATATAATCTTTTAAAAGACGCTTGAGGTAATGTCGTGCTTCATCACCATCATCAGTATCAATCCGTACCGCCTCAACCAGTTCACGGTTTACATTTTCTACAAAACTATGACTTTCATCATACACAAATGCAATACCGCCTGTCATCCCTGCACCAAAGTTAATACCCGTCTGACCTAAGATAATAACAATACCGCCAGTCATATATTCACAGGCATTATCACCCGTACCTTCGACAATAGCAAGTGCTCCGGAATTACGTACAGCAAAACGCTCACCTACTGAGCCTGAGATATAAAGTTTACCACCCGTTGCACCATAAAGACAGGTATTACCTCCTGCGCTGAATGCTTCACCTTGTTGTATCGGAGTAATAATAATTTTACCGCCATGCATCCCTTTGCCGATGTAGTCATTTGCAACGCCATCAAGTGTAAGAGAGACGCCATGGACTAAGAATGCTCCAAGTGCTTGACCGGCAATTCCTTTAAGTCGAATATCAATAGTATCTGGAGCCAAACCTTTGTCTCCGTAATATTGTGCAATTTCACCACTTATGCGCGCACCGAAACTTCGATTCAGATTACAAATATCACGTTTAATACGTACAGGAGAATCAGGATGCTTAATAGCACTCATCGCCTCCGTAAGGACATCTTTTTCAAAGGCATTATCATCAAAAGGTTCATTAAAGTCATTTTGACAAGTATTAACACCCTCTTCTTTGTGTAAAATATTACTAAAATCAAATTTAGTAGCTTTTTCGTCATTAACCACTTTTAGCAGTTCAGAGTGACCAATTAGTTCTTGTAATGTTTTATAACCCATCTGAGCCATAATAGCGCGTAAATCTTCTGCTAAGAATGTAAAGAAGTTAATCACTTGTTGAACATTTCCTAAGAAATGCTCTGAACGTAGCTTCTTGTTTTGTGTTGCAATACCAACTGAACAACGATTGACATGGCAGATACGAAGCATTTTACAACCAACAATAGTTAAAACCCCGGTACCAAATGCATAACTCTCAGCACCGAGAAGTGCTGCTTTCATAACATCTAGTGCCGTTTTTAGACCGCCGTCGGTTTGTAGCTCAACCAGACCTCTTAAGTTATTTACTTTGAGAGCATTATGAGCTTCACTCAGTCCTAACTCCCATGGATTACCTGCAAACTTAATAGAAGTTAGCGGTGCGGCACCTGTACCACCGTCACCACCAGAGATAATAATTTTATCGGCATACGCTTTAGCAACACCTGCTGCAATCGTACCAACGCCGGCAGTAGAAACCAACTTAACCGTAATAGTTGCTGTTGGGTTCACCTGTTTTAAGTCAAAAATCAGCTGTGCTAAATCTTCAATTGAGTAAATATCATGATGTGGAGGCGGTGAAATCAATGTGACACCGGGAACCGTGTGACGAAGTTTACCAATAAGTGCTGTTACTTTATGTCCTGGAAGCTGACCTCCCTCACCCGGTTTTGCACCTTGAGCCACTTTAATCTGAATCTCCTCAGCAGAGCGTAAGTATGCCGGTGTGACGCCAAAACGTCCTGATGCAACCTGTTTAATTTTTGAATTTCTCTCATCCTCAAATCGAGCAGCATCTTCACCACCCTCACCTGAGTTTGATTGGGCACCAATTCTGTTCATTGCCACAGCAATGGTCTCATGAGCTTCCGGTGAAATTGAACCTAAACTCATTGCAGCTGAAGCGAAACGTTTAAAGATTGCCTCTTTTGGCTCAACTTCTGAGATATCAATCGATTTACGGTCTGATTCTATGTTAAAGAAATCACGAATAAATTTCAATCCGCGTCCATTAATAATAGATTTTAATTTATCATAATCTTTCTGATCTGCACTTTTAACACACGCATGAATGGCATGAATAACATCAGGACCAAAATCATGATACTCTTGACCTACATAAAACTTATAAAAACCACCAATATTGAGTGGGAAAATTCGGTTGAATCCACTCTTTTTAAATGCAGCTTTATGATGACGTTTCACACGTTCATCAATGTCACTATATTCAAGTCCGGGAATAAGCGCATAAGACTCTTCAAAACAGTCTTTGACAATATTGTTACTCAGACCGATAATGTCAAAAAGTCCTGAATTACGATACGAAGCAATGGTTGCAATCCCCATTTTAGACATAATCTTCAATAGTCCACCATTGAGTGCTATATGGGTATTTTTGAGGGCTTCATGACAATCTACATCTGGATCATTTGACTCTTCCACCAGTTTTGCAACTGTTGCAAAGAGTAAATGTGGATAAATTGCACTCACGCCATAACCAATAAGCAGTGCAGCAGTATGTGAATCAAGAACTTCACCTGAAATAGCAATGATTGAGACTAAATGTCTAATACCGCGCTCTTTAAGTGTTTGATTCACACGACCAACTGCCATAAGCATCGGCATAACGCAGTTAACTTCATTAAAGTCTGAATCATCTAAAATAACAATACGAATACCTCTATCAATTACTGCTTCAGCAATAGTGTCACAGAGTGCATCTAGTGATGCTTTTAAATCTTTTTTATATGCTGTTGAAAATGTTTCATTGGCATAAAACTCTTGAAAACGTGGTGATTTCATATCACCAAACGATTTTAAAACTTCAAGTTTTTCACGGGTAATAATTGGAGAGATCGCTTTAAGACGATGTGCATGTGATGGCATCTCATCTAAAATATTATGAATTTCACCAAACCCGGTGTTAAGACTCATCACCACTTTTTCACGAAGTGAATCAATCGGAGGATTGGTAACTTGAGCAAACTTTTGTTTAAAAAAATCACCAAATGAACGTTGCTTATCGCTAAATGCTGCAAGTGGCGTATCATCACCCATTGAACCAACAGCTTCTTTACCGTCTCGCACCATTGGTTCAATTGTCTGTTCAATAACCTCTTGAGTAATATTAAAAAAACGCTGTTTACATATAATATTATCTTTGTCATACACACACAAATTTACATACTGCTCTTCAACATGCTCTTGCAAATAGATCATATGCTCATTTAGCCATTTCATATAGGGATTAGAGCCTTTAAGATAGTCATTAATTTGATCATCTTTAAGAACTTTGCCAAATTTAAGATCAAGTCCAATCATCTGACCTGATTGCAGACGTCCACGTTCTACAATTTGATCATCAGCAACATCAACAACACCGTACTCGCTTGAAATAAGTAGTGTATTGTCTTTTGTAATAATATATTTTGAAGGTCGCAATCCGTTTCTATCGAGTACACAGCCAATATAACGCCCATCTGTTACAGAGAATGCTGCGGGACCGTCCCACGCTTCAAATACCGTTGAATGGTACTCATAAAATGCACGAAGTTCAGGATCCATATGAGGAGCATTTTGCCAAGGAGCCGGAATAACACCGCGAACTGCTTTAAAAAAATCCATACCATTGACAAGTAAAAACTCTAAAAAATTGTCAGCACTTGCACTATCAGATGATCCGGGTTGTAAAATTGGTAAAATTCTTTTTATCTCTTCATCGGTAAAGACGTCACTTTTAATGGATTCCGATTTAATCTCAACATTAAAACGATTTCCTTCAACTGAGTTAATCTCACCATTATGAGCAACTGAGCGAAATGGTTGAGCAAGACGCCATTTTGGCAATGTATTAGTAGAAAAACGTTGATGAAAAAGTGAAAATGAAATTTTAAAATGTTCGCTTTGAAGGTCTGGATAAAACTCTTTAATATGAGTCGGCATCACAAGACCCTTGTAAGAGAGTGTTTTTGACGACATCGAAGCGATATAAAAGTCTTCATCTTCTACAAACCTGTGTTCACTCTCTTTTCGGCTTAGGTAAAGCAGTGCATCAAAACGTTCTGTTGCCATAATAGAGTTGGGCGTAATAAAGAAGTGCACGATGTTTGGCAGTGTTGCCAATGCCTGTTCACCCAAGGCATTGGTATTTAATGGAACCTCACGGCGCAACACTACTTTAAGATCATTATTGTTACAGATACTCTCAACAGCATCAAGTTGAGTCATATCTTTGGTAAAGATAGAAGCTACTGCATACATTTTTGGAAGTTCAACTCCCATACTATTTGCAGTCATTAACATAAATTCATGAGGCATCGAAAGCAAAAGACCGCTTCCGTCACCCGTTTTTCCATCAGCTGCAATAGCACCACGGTGCATCATGCGCTCTAGTGCAGTAATGGCATTCTCAAGATTCTTATGAGATGCTCGGTTTTTGATATTAGCAATAAGTCCAAAACCGCAATTATCTTTGTTTAAACGCAGTAAATCAGAATATTCCATCATTCATAACCCTTTATATTAAATTTATTGTCATTTTTTGTCTATTTTAAGCTTACTCTAAAGATATATATAATATTTAGAGTTTTGCAAAGTTCTATTAGTCTACAAATAAATTGATTAAAAGTCATTTAAGATGGTATTATTTTAGTCATGAAATTTTGAAAAGGTGTAAAAAAGAAGCAAATAATGCAAGGTTACATCATTAAACAAAATCGCGCTCGCGACGAAGATCTTATTGTCAGTATCATAACAAGAGAGAGCTTACAAAACCTTTATCGCTTTTATGGAGCACGTCATGGTACTATTAACCTGGGTTTTAAGATTGATTTTGAAGCACAGGGTTCACTTAAAAGTTCCATTTCACAACTGCGTGATGTCATCCATTTAGGGTTTCCCTGGATTCTCGATTTTGACAAGTTACGTTTGTGGCAACAGTTCATTACCCTTTTTCACCCTCACCTACATCAAAATGATGCCATTGAAGCATTTTATTTTGATGCTCTTGATGCGGCAGCCTCACGTTGGGGAAAACAAAATGCTAAACGTGTTGGAGTCGAAACTTACATTGCACTGCTTCAACATGAAGGACGACTGCATCAAGAGATGAACTGTTTCTTTTGTGATCAGAACATTCCAAAAGAGATTGCACTTGTTCGTGCATTCTTACCCTCACATAAACAGTGTTCACACACTCTAACCGTTTCAAAAGATGCACTTATAGATCTTTATAACACCCAATCAAGCCTCTTTTTAGATGATGCTGAGGTCGATATTCTTTGGAATGTTATGATGCAAGGGTTATGAGAAAACTCTATTGAGTTGAGCTAAATTAAATCTCATAAAAATAGGGCTGGTACGACTGATTTAATTCACTTAACTTCAATTCAAACAGCCCTTTCATCTTTGACTGCATCTCTTGCCAAAAATATTCTAGAATAACACTAGCACCAACATTACCTTCAGCACGCCACAACTCTCCTTCCACAGCTTCAAGAATCTCAACAACTCTAATATCGTTAGCATTTTTCGCTAAACAGTAACCACCTTTAGCCCCTCGAATACTTTTAACCAAACCCTTTTGACGCAATATTGAGAGAATCTGCTCTAAATAACTGTGTGAGATCTGTGTCATTGCAGCGATCTCTTTAACACGCATTGCTTTTGCATTAGGAGATTGATAGAGTACATGCATGCTCGCTAGTGCATAAATACCGCGAGTTGAGACGCCTTTCATAACTCAAACTTTGGAAAAATCATTTTAATGATAAAGTAAATTTTACATCCTACACAATAATTAAACGTCATCTCTAAAAATGTACATGTAATAAAAACAGCCGAAACAGTATAAATAACACCTAAAAAATTTAGATGATACGCAATAATCAATATTAGCGTAAAAAGTAGCGCAAAATAAGCAGCCAAACGTTTAGCTCCAGCATCAACCATGACACTTTGTAAATTAAATCTATTGAATAAAAAAAGTGAAAACTGATTTATGGGACTATATTTTTTACCAATAAAGAGTCTAATAGTAAAATCACTCAAAAGAAAATAGAGGGGCAATGCCAGCTGCATGTAAAGAAACATCATCAATAAAACAGTGACATTAAAAGCATTAATACGAGCAACCGTTGCATCAACCTGCCGAAACAGAATAGGACAAGCAATAGACATTACAACCCCTTCAGAAATTTTTGGCATTATATCTGATAAGTTTTTTTAATACAAATATTCCTTACTTTATTAATAAGGTTTTTTCAATATTTTTTTTAACATCGAAAAAATTCTTACTATAAGAGAAGCACTGACCTACTCGACAAGCTAAGAACTCTTTGTCATCTGATGCCTTAGTTACTAAAAACGGATATTCAATGGTTCCAATCTCGTCTTGATGTGCTTGCAATATCTTTTTTTGATGTTTAATAGAGACAACACCATAACTTTGCATTAAAAAAGCAATGGCACTTGATGGTCCGTAAGCAGGATCATGGAAAAGTTCATCTGTAATGTTATTGAGTGATTTTTTAGCAATATCTTGAAGTGCAAATGAGCCATTGATTGCAGCTAGACGTTGCAGATTTTGTAGCATCACACCAATGGCTGATGTGTAATATTTATCTTTCAAATCAACTGATATTTTAGGTTTATCTTCATTCAGATACCACACTCCATTATTATAAAATTTCAGTAATGCACGCTGCACCAACTGCTCTGCACGGTCAAGATATTGAGTTTTATAACTCTTTTCATATGCTTTAATATAAAGTGATATCATCGCAGCATAATCTTCTAAAAGACCTTTAACATAGGGAGTTTTTCTATTATAGCTTTGATGATAAAGTGTCTCTTTTTTCTCAAGAAGGTTACTTAAATTTTCAAGACTGATTTGAGCTAGTACGCCATAGTCACTATTAATTACAGATGCATCAAAGAGTGCTTCAATCATCATAGCATTCCATGAGGTAATAATTTTTTTATCAATAAAAGGATACTCACGATTATGTCGAAGCTCTTTTAAATACGTTTGAAATGAGCTGAATCCTTCGGGCCTTTTATTGCTGTAAAATCCAAGATGGATCTTATTCTCAAAATTACCTCGACTGCGAAACTCCATAGCGGTATGTATGCTTTTACTTTTGTCGCTACGCTGTAATGCATCACTGATCTCATTAACACTATAAATAAAATACTTCCCCTCTTCATGGTCAACATCAGCATTTGAGGCACTGTAAAAAAGACCATTTTTCTCAAATCTGTCATAAACCATAGCAATAGTTTCTGTCACAATATCATGGTACAATTTATCTTTAGTTATTTGATAAGCTTTAACATAAAGTGGAATCAATTCAGCTTGATTGTAAAGCATTTTTTCAAAGTGCGGAATCTCCCAGTTCGCATCAACACAGTAGCGAAAAAAACCACCATCAACATGGTCGTACAACCCTCGCAGTGCCATTGTTCGTAAAACATCCAATGCCATTGTCTTGGCTTGGGGAAATCCTAACTCACTTAAAACAAAAAGCAGTTCAATTTTTGATGCTTCCGGAAATTTCGGTGAAATATCAAAACCGATGTAAAGCTTGTCATAACTGTCATTAACAGCCTTAAATATGCTACCTACTGTTTGGTGTCGCTTATCAACAGGTTCTACTTTTTTCTCTACTACTGCTTTAATGGCCTTAACTCTTTTGTTCATCTCTTTTTTATCTTTTGCGTGCATAGTCGCATATTTGAGTAGTGTCGTGTCAAGCCCGTCAACACCATATTTTGGAATATTGGGAATATAAGTCGTAATAAAAAACGGTTCTCTATCTTCATTCATAATTATCGTAAGCGGCCAACCACCGGAACGATGACGTACTTTTTGATAGATGTTTTGGTAATAACTGTCAATTTGTGGCATCTCTTCACGATCGACTTTAATGCTAATGAAATGTTGATTGAATATCTTAGCCATCATCTCATTTTCAAACGATTCGCGTGCCATTACATGACACCAGTGACAAGTACTGTAACCAATGGAGAGAAAAATCGGTTTATGTTCTGCTTTAGCTTTGGCAAATGTCTCATCACTCCAAGGCAGCCACTCAATGGGATTATGTGCATGTTGCTGTAAATAGGGTGACTCTTCATCAATCAACGCGTTGGTAAAGGGTTGTGCCAACAGTTTAATGCAGAGTAATAGAAATAAAATCCAAACAATTCTCATCACATCTCCTTTGATTTTCACTATTGTAACAACTAAAATATAAAATACATGTAATTAATTTAC
>CAYZUN010000009.1:0-38018 GCA_964481625.1 uncultured Sulfurimonas sp. | reverse complement strand
TAATCCATTAAAAGGACATAATGTCCCTTAAGCCAAAGGTTGAAATTATGGAGATAGAACAATTTTTGACTTACTTGGCTGTTGAAAACAAGGTGTCACCAACAACTCAAATTTACATGTATTTTCTTATCATATAATATCTAAAATACTAAAACTCAGGATGAGTGGTTTAATTAAAGGCATTGAAAGTATGTTACAAATATCTCAAAGCAATGCAGCTTAAAATATACCCAAAGTAAAAGTAAACCCCAGGGGTGAAAAATTCACTTTTATCTATAAATTTAATACTATCTTCAAATCACTCAACCAAGCAACATGTCAATCCATTATTGAATCTATCATTCTACAAAATTTTTTGGATTATTATCAATATTAGTTTGTAGTTTTTCATATTCTATTTTTGGTAAGTTTACAACATTGTCATAATCTAGAATCTGAACATTTGTTATATCGTTGCTATCACTATTTTTTCGTAAATATTTTAATACAAGCTTTCCTCTAGCGTAAACTTCATGTTTAATTATTTTACCATTTTCATTATAAGTTATATTTTCACCATGCAACTTGCCATCATCATAAATTTTAGTACTTTTCACGCTGCCATTTGCTTTTGAAATAAAATATTTTGTCTCTTGTCCTTGTCTCTTGTCTTCTACAAAATGTTCTAATTTTGATGTAACGCCTTTTGCAGTAATATGCTTAACTTTTGTAATCCCATCTGTTAAAGAAATAAATTCCTTAACGTAGGCATCTTTAGCATCATAATAATGCTTTGTAACAAATGTATCACCATCTACATAAGTTTCAGTTTTTGTATTTCTACTTGGGTATTTTGTTATTTTATGGTTTTTTTTCATGATACCTCTTTTTTATCGTCTGACTTAACTACATTTTTTGTCTTCTTATTACGATGACGTGGTTTCTTTTTTTTCTCTTTAGTTGAATGAGCTACGTTTTGAGTTGGTATAAAACCTTCTAACTCTGCTTGTTCAATTTCATTTTTTAGTCTTATCTCAATTACAGCAAGATAGCCCTCTTCTTCAGGAGAGACAAAAGAGATAGACTCACCTACCTCATCAACCAAGATAAGACGGCTGAAATAATCTTCATGTTCGATTGGAAGGTCGTAGTTTATAATAGTCTCTATATTTTTAAGCTCTAAAGATTGTAAAATCTTGTCAGTAGTTATAAGGATATTAGTTATACATGTATTAAAATTTTCAGCCTCTTTATCTATCTGCTCTCTTCTATGATTACCATGTATTACAGCAGCTTTTATATCTTTAAAATTTAGGTACGAACAAAGTTCATCTGCTCTACGTTTGCTTTTTACAACAACTACAGCCTGCTTCTTCTGGCTACGTTTAATATATAGTTCAAACATAGCAGCTTTATCTTGTTGCTCAGAAAAATAGACTACTTGTTTTGTACGTTTTCCAACATTTACATTGTCGTAGTACTTTTTTTCACTATATTTTTTAGTTGTTTCTTCTGACATGTAGTTAGTTCCTTGAAAATTTGGACAAATTATAGCTTAGTTTGTGGTAGTGGTGGATCCATCATATTTAAAATCTCTAAAGTTTATGTACTGCTAGTGCATGAGGGTTTACTTCATATTCTGAAAAATAGTAGCGATGAAAAGTATCTAGTACTTTATATTCATTATCTATAAATTCAACACGAAAAGCAGCCACTTCAATTACATCATGAATATTTGCCGAGTTGGTCTCAAAGTCTAAAATTATCATTTACTATTTTGAAGCTGTCTGTGTATCTTCTTCTTGTGTTTCATCACTGTTTTGAGCTAATTTTTTCTTACGCTTTTCTTCTTTTTTTCTCTCTTTTTCCAGCTCACGAGCCCGTTTTTCATAAGTGTAGTTTGTTTTAGCCATTAATAACCCTGTTTTTTAATATTTAATAAACTTCTAAAAGATATCAACACAATGCTAACCTTGAGCTTTTTTAAGCTTTTTGTCATTACGCTTTTCTTTTAAGGTTTTTGCTGGTGCTTTCTTAACTGATTTTTGAGTATCTTTACCTTTTGCCATAACATCTCCTTTAATTCAAATTTATTAATCGTGTAGTCTTGCATATATTGTATACGACTTACACTTAAATCTTGCGAAGCTAATAATCGTTTAGGCTGTAAAAGTAAAAAGTAAACCCCTGGGGTAAAATATCTATAATTACAATTCAACTAACGATACTGCAAAATCAAGACTTAGAAGATCTAAAAGTCAAATGAAGAAAAATACATGTATTTTTAAATTAATTGTAAGAACTTTAGAGTATAACCAAGCAGACTAAAAATCTGCTTGACTTGGAGTGTTCTATACGTCTTTGATGTTAACAGCGTACGCTTTATCTGAAAGCGGTACCCATGGACGTTTAATGTGCTGCGGACGGCGTAGTTTATCATCCGCATTTAGTGGACGTGTCAAATCATCTCTCCACGCTTGGTAGGTTTTAAAGTTGTTCTCATAATTTACATGTATATCACCAATCTTATCGCCTTTTTGTGCCGACTCTAAAATAACTTTTTGGTGCCAACAGTGCATTCCCGAGATTGGGTCGGGATGGGTCGGTGCTACGGCATTTTGCCATGAACCGCTCAATCCGTCCCACCAGATATTGTCCGAATCTTTGTTGTAATCAGCATAACGTTTCGAGTGAAATGGTTTGATACCCTCAATATATTTTAGTTTACCCTCTTTACCATCCATCTGAAGCTCTGCAAGAGGTACACCAAAGCTATTGATGCCGCCCTCACCTTCATAATCTTCAATTTTAATCTGACCTGAAGTGCTACCGGCATTATTTGGTGATTCACTCATAAATGCAGAGCTCGTCATATCACGAGGCGCTACAGTAGCTGCCACTTTACCGTCAGTCACTCCATTTGGAATGGAGACTGAATTTTTGAGTTTCCATCTTCCACCGTGGTGTGAACATGCCAGTGTTCCCGGTAAGATACCTTCAGTAGGCACTGCCATAGCCACAAAGTAACCACTCTCTAAACCTGAGACCGTATCGACAATGCGCACACGAATGGCATCACCACGTTTAAAGCCTAAGCGCTGTGCATCACCCGTTGCAATCCAAATAGGGTCATGATTTTGCGAAATTTCCATAAGGTGTTTAGAGTTCGCTGAACGGGTATGAATATTGTACGGAAGACGAAATATCGTGTTAAGAGCAAATTCATTTTTACCATGCATATACATGTGATTGACATGAGAAACAATGTGAACCATCTCTTTTTTCTCTTTATCGTTACGCGGATAGAACGGAATGGCATACTCCGGCCATTTCCAGTCATCTGCCAGCCACTCACAGAAGAAGTCGAGCTTCTTATCGAGTGTTGCAAAACCTTCCATCTTCTTACCGTCAATCTCAATACCGATGGGTTTGCTCTTACCGTGAGAAGTCGCTTTAACGACTCCCGTACGCGCATCAATAGTCACATCCTCTTTCTTGTACTTGTGTCCGTGGGAGATGTAGTGTGCGCCATCATCTTTCATCTCACGCTCTTGTGCAGAGTAAATATTATTCTCTTCCATCCAAGAACCGTAATCTCTCATATACTCATAGACTGGAAATTCAGAATCTTTGTAACGGGAGTCTGACGTTGCCGTCTTTTTAAGATTTGGTAAATTATCGCCAAATGCCGCGTCATACCACTCTGCAATGGTTACCGGTTTACCAGGATTGCGTTTTGATTCCCACATTTTTTTGATGCCGAGAGAGCCGTCTGGATCAATGTAATTAACACACATATCAAACCAGAACTCATTTTCTTCCCACACTTCACCAAGACCCGCTTTAATATGAGCCTCTAACGTTGCACGGTTAGAATTTTTAGGTTTCCAGCCTGCTTTTTCCAACGCTACACGCATAACCGGTTGACGAAATGATGTCCAACGTGCCGGCATCGTTGCTTCAGAGTGTTGATCATGACGCTCACCGGCAAGTCCCACTGGAAGCACATAATCAACATACCAGTTTGTCTCACTCCATGTCGGAGAGAGGTTAAAGGTAAGTTCCATCTTTGTTTCATCTTTGAGCACTTCGATCCAACGAAAACCATCAGGGTTAATCCATACCGGATTGTACATACGCGGAATCCAAACAGAAAGCTTCTGAGGGACATTGAGACCACGTTTTATCCATTTTTGCTGCCACTGTGTATCGCTCAGTAAGTGAGGTAACAGGTAGGACATTTCATACGTTGAAAGTGGCCATTCAGGCGGCCAAGTCAACTCATTCCAAACATCAACTTTAGGAATGTTAGCACCACGTTTACCTTGACCAACCGTAGCACTACCACCTTTACCACCGACAGAGATAACATGGAAGTGGTGAAAGAACGTACCGCCTTTAGTACCGATTGCACCGCGAAGCGCAATTGGCAAATAACCCGCACGTCCACTCATCCAACCACCACGGTTACCCGCAGCTGTTGCACGCCAGAAATATGATGAAATTGCATCCCCAGCCCAAATAAACATCTCATAAAGTTTTTCTAACTTGTATGCCGGAACACGCGTCTCTTTCACCGTGTACTCTAATGTGTATGGTGCGTAAAGTTCTTTAAGAACTTCCAAGAAGCTCTCAAATTCATTATTTTGGGGAAGTTTGGAGATATACCCTTTATCTACCATATACTGTAGGTAGTTATAGTTATCTAAGAATACTTCCCAGTTCAACCACTTCTTAACAAAGGTTTTGTCAACTTTACCCTCTTGTAAAATACGATTTGCCAAATAAAGATAAAGAACCGGTTCAGTACCGGGCCATGTTGCAATCCATAGATCTGCCATACCCGCAGAGTTGGACATACGCGGATCCATAACAACAAGTTTTGCACCTTTTTTTCGGGCATCTGCAATAAAGCTGGCAGACTGCTGGAAGTAGTGACCCGCATCAGCAGCATGTGATGAGTTTAAAAATACCAATTTAGCATTTGCCCAATCTGGACTGGTTCTATCATCATTTGCCCACTGAATTGTCGGTGTACGACCACCTGAAGAACAGATATTTGTATGTGAATTAAACGCATCACTCCCTAGTGTATGCCATACTTTACCGGTAAATCCATTCTCATTAGGGCGACCAACATGAAACATTACCGATTTTTTAGAGAGTTCATCACCAACACGAAGAGTATCTCCCATCTTTTTACCGATGGCAGTCATCGCTTCATCCCAAGTCGTACGAACCCATTTACCTTCACCACGGGCAGAACCCGGTGCACGTTTAAGTGGAAATGCAATACGATCAGGATCATACATTTGTGATTGTGTTGCATACCCTTTAGCACAGTTACGTCCGCGAGACGCCGGGTGCAGCGGGTTACCCATATATTTTTTAACGGTGAATGTCTTCTTATCAATCCAAGCCGTTAAACCACAAGAAGCTTCACAGTTTGAACATGCTGTTGGAACAATCGCATAATCGTGAACTTTAATTCCGTCAGGATTATCGTCACTTTCAACTCCATGACGATCAATACCACCACGTTTCCAGTCCTCTCCGCTTAACTCAGCAAAACTTTCCCACTGATCTTGCGGTGGGTAAAAAGAGAGGGAATCCGGAGTATTTGTAAACTTTGAGTCATTAACTGACTCAGCAATAGCATCCGTTGTAAACACACCCTTTGCAATAGCAGCACCGGCAACTGTAAATGCCGCGCCTTTTAAAAATGATCTTCTACTTTGTAAATACATCTATAATAACCTCTCTTAGCTCATATTGAGTAGTTGTGGAATAACTAGCCATACATGTTTACTAACCCATAGACCGGCAAGTGCACTGATTGATGCTAGATTTAAAATACTTGTAGAACGGTTAAGAATTGCTAAAACAACCAATATGAATGGTGCAATAAAAGCAAAAATCTGACCAATCCAGAACATCGCTGCATACTCACCATTGCCTTTTATAAACTCTAATACCACTGCTACTTCTTCTGCTTTCATCGGTCCAAAGATCAATTCACTCATATAAAGAATAAATGCACCCAGTGCACTAAATGCTAAAATAACACCCAGATCACGTTTTGCTTCATAAGAGAGACTTTTACCCATCAAAATCATTACCGCTGAACCAGAAAGTGTTGCGGCAAAAATCATCTGAGCCGCTTCTGTCGGCATCTGCCAAATCTCACGCGCCGTTGATTGTGCCATAAGACCTGCCGTGTAAAGCGTTACAGGAATTGCCAATACAACCGTCCACGCTAACACTTTGTCAAATAGTGCGTCATCTTTTTTAATGAAACTCGCATATAGAAGTACGAAAAGAAGAGCAACAAATACTGTTGCCATCCATGCCCCTACTGTAATTGCAGATGAAAAGTTCGGATGGAAGAAAATATGCCAAAATCGAAACATCTGGTGAAGGTCAATAACCGTAAACAGTAAAAATACATGTATAGCAATTACTGAGATCAATGCCACTTTAAAACGGTAAGCGGCTGCCTCTTGCGGATATTTTTTAAGCAGGTAAAAAAGAATAAAGATAACACCGGTACCGATGCTCTTTGCCCACATGTTCATCGTAATAATCCAACCCCAAACAATACCGGGAAGCCCAACGTCAAGTGTGACTACTGCATTTGTTGCAGCTAATGTTTCATGTACCATTAGTGGTGTCCTCCTATAGGCATTTTGTTAGTGAGTTTTCCAAATAGTGAGTAACCTTCTGTGCGATGAGAGGCAAGCGGGTTTAAGTGAATATTACCGCCACCTACATAGAAGTGATGTGGGAACGTACCGCGTTCAGGTTTACGTACTTGAACATCACCTTGCTTGGCCTGAATATATTTGCTGATATTTGATGTTTTATCATCAAGGTCTCCAAAGATATTTGCTTCAACCGGACAGGCAACAACACATGCCGGCATCATTGAGCTTGCAACTCTGTGAGCACAGTAGGTACATTTATCTGCTGTTTGTGTCTCTGGGTCAATATAGATTGCACCATATGGACATGCCATAACACAACCGGCACAACCGATACAACGCTCCTTGTCTATATTGACAATTCCATTTTCAAGATAATGCAGTGCACTTACCGGACAAATTCTCTCACATGGTGCATTTGCACAATGATTACAACGTAGTGGGGTAAACGTACGTTTCGTCTCAGGAAACATTCCAACATCAACATACTTAACGCGGAGTCTCCATGTACTCAGTGGAACTTCATTCTCCACTTTACAAGCGATTTCGCATCCCTTACATCCCATACAAAGATGTAAGTCAACTAGGAATCCTAATTGCATCTATTCTCCCTTTAGCTAAATTTACATGTAATTGAATTAACCCTAAAACATAATCTGAACTAATAAATTTGAAAAGATACCTTTATTATTGGCATTTTCAAGGTATTCGTGTGAAATGATATTATCGAATTTATTATTAACTGCACCTAAATGAAATCTCTTTTTTTGTAAAATTAATAATATGTAAAAAATATCATTCATAAAAAATTGGAATGTATATTGCTTTTATACTTTCAAGAAAATCGTGCTATGATTAATGTAGCAGAAACTATTTCATTAAGGAAATAATAGGCTCATGAAATTATTAAATCTTATATTGCAAACTTCTTTATTGACAACTTTTTCATATGCTGCTACTTTTATTGATTATACTAATCATGATGAAGCAAAAAAATTTATTGATCTTATGGTTAATGAAGAAAAGTTCTGTCCTGATGAGCTGAATAATCTTTTTTGTAATGTTGAATTACAAAAACGCTCATTGAAATTTTATAAAATTCCTAAAAAATCATCTAAGAAAATAACAACGGCTAAAAAAAATTATGGTAGTTGGAGTCGTTATGAGAAAAAACTTTTAAACCCTAAACGCATTAGCAGAGGTATTGACTTTATGAAAGAGCATCAAGTAACACTTGAGCGTGCTTACAAAAATTATGGTATACCTGCAGAATATATTACTGCCATTATTGGTGTTGAGAGCTATTATGGTGCTTATACCGGAAAATATCCTGTATTTGACACCTTATGCACCCTCGCTTTTGAAAAGAATCGCCGCAATACATTTTTTACCAAAGAGCTCAAAGAGTTTTTAAAAATGACGAAACGTGAAGCGGTTAACCCTAGAGAGATTAAAGGCTCTTATGCCGGTGCTATTGGTCTGGGACAATTTATGCCTAGTAATTTTGAAAAGCTGGGAGTGGACTTTAATAATGACGGTAAGGTGAGAATTTCTGAACCTGAAGATGCTATTGGCAGTATTGCCAACTATTTTAAACAGAGTGGTTGGAAGAAAGGTGTGCCCGTTGCAACACGAGTCTCCTATAATGGGCAGCGTTTTAATAAACACAAGACCGGCTACCTCCATAAGTATTCACGTAAACATCTAAAAGACATCTATCCCAAAGATAAAACATTCTACTATAACGACAAAGTACGTCTCATTAAGTTAGAGCGAGTCAAATACGACGAACTCTGGTACGGAACAAAAAACTTTTATGTCATTACCCGCTATAACCACAGTTCATATTATGCGATGGCAGTACATCAACTCGCACAAAAAATCAAGCAAGGGTACAATAAAAAACACCTTGCTATGAAATAACGCCAACTCTTTTTTACTTTAGACGTACTCTTACTGACTGCTCATGAGCAGTCAAGCCTTCAGTATTTGCAATTTGAGCACATGCTTCGCCAATCTCATTAATGGCTTGTGATGAAAATGAAATGATTGACGATTTTTTCATAAAGTTTTCAACATTTAACGGTGAATAGAACTTTGCCGTTCCCCCTGTTGGCAAGGTGTGGTTAGGGCCTGCCACATAATCTCCGATTGCTTCGGGAGTGTTTGGCCCTAAAAAGATTGCTCCGGCATGTTTAATGCTCGGAAGCAGATCCCACGGATTTTGTGTTATGACTTCTAAGTGCTCCGGTGCTATCTCATTCATCAGTCTCACCGCTTCATCCATGTCATTGGTTACAATAATGGCACCACGCTCTTGAATTGATTTTCTAGCAATCTGCTGGCGAGAAAGTTTTTGTAACCACTTTTCAATCTCAACTTCGGTCTCTTTGGCAATCTTTTGTGACGGTGTAATTAAAATAGAACTTGCCATCTCATCATGTTCTGCTTGGGAAAGCAGATCAATAGCCAAGTGATTTGCATTGGCACTTTCATCAGCTAAGATACCAATTTCACTAGGTCCTGCAATCATGTCAATATTGACCTCGCCAAAAACCATTTTTTTAGCCGTAGCAACGAAAATATTTCCCGGTCCGGTGATGACATCAACCCTTGGAATCGTCTCTGTTCCATACGCCATAGCCGCAATAGCACTTGCTCCTCCGACTTTATAGACTTCGGTAACACCACAAAGATGACACGCAGCAAGAAGCAGTTCATTTGGCTCATTATCTGGTGTCGGTGTACAGACAACAATCTGCTCAACACCGGCAACTTGAGCGGGAATAACATTCATTAAAAGTGAACTTGGATACGCTGCTTTGCCACCGGGAATGTAAAGCCCGGCTCTGTCCACTGCCGTTACTTTTTGCCCTAAAATTGTTCCATTAGGCTCGGTATCAATCCAGCTTTTTGGAAGCTGTTTTTCATGATACGCTTTAATGCGATCATACGCTAGGTGTAGTGACGCTTTTAATTCAGCATCAATTGCTTCATACGCCTCTTTCATTAAATCTACATGTATTTTTAGTTCATCATCGCTCTGAGGTGTCCAGTTATCAAATTTCGCAATATGTTTTTTTACTGCACTGTTTTTATCGTTTTTAATCTCATTGATGATATTTTGAACAATACCGCTGACATGCTCAATATCCATCTTACCACGCTTAAGCAGTTCATTGAATTGTTCTTGAAAATTGTTCTCATTAGTTGATGTAAAAATCATTACTATACCTATCTTTAAAATTGACGGTATTATAACCAAATATAGGCTTTTTTTATGTAAACAGAGGTATTTTCACTGCCCAAACAGGCAGTGAAAACTAAATTAAAATTACTGCTTTTTTAGAACTTTGCGAGTTCCAATATCTTGCGTAGGACGGAAAGTATCGGTATAGAGTTTACGAAATTGCTCATGTTGCTCTTTTGAGATAGTAATAGGCTCTTTCATTACGTACCACTCAACAATTTGCGTACATGGAGGCGTTGTCAATGAACCTAGATAGTGATAATGATCTCTGTTGCTTGGCAACAATTCGGTAGCATTAAGCGTAATAGTATCACTCACTTTTTTATCACCCTCTTTTGCCGGCATATTGTCAAATACCGTCTTTAAAAACGCATTAGGAGCACCAATATTCATGAAAACACCGATAACAGCTAATTCGCCAACCTCACTTTGGTGTACTAAGTGTACCTCCATCGTGTGTTGCTTACCATCTATCGTGTGCTCACTACCTTCATGAAAATGGAACTGAACCAAAGAAAACTCTTTGCCATCAAGTAGTGCCGTTGATTTACCGTCACTGTTCACCTGAATAGTGTGCCCGTTGTTAATAATATTCAAAGGAGCACTGGTGTAACTTACAAATACGTCATCTAATACTTTTGCTTCTAAAGCTTCTGATGTTTTAATATCAATGGGCGACTGACGCTCTCCATTGTCGCAACGCTCAAAATCCGCTTTGAGTGAACCCCATTTAGCCGGTCCTGTTGTACCATCATAGCCCCAGTGTGGTTCGTGATGACTGTGATCAACCTCCACTGCGGATAATGTTGTGGTCATAAGTAAACTAGCTACTGTAACAGCAATAGAACTTTTAATTAGAAATTGTTTCATTAGACACCTCTTAAGTATTAAAATTTCTAATACTATACTATTAAAATACTCTAAAATCAATATCTTAATAGAATTTTTTAAGATATTGTGAACGATGATACTTATAGTAACATCGTGATTTTTTGGTTATTTTGTTCTGGAAATATTCTGCTTCTTTAGTGATTCATACTCTTTCATAACAATACCGAGTGCCTCTTTAAAACCTTCAGTAGCAATAGCACCTGGAATGGGTTGAAACATCGGTTCACCTGTTGGAAGCAAAAACCAAAGCATCGGTGTACCGCCTTGCCATAGTTCTTGTGGATAATAATCACCATCATCCGTATATGCAGTGTGTGATATGAAGTTTTCATTAAGTGTTTTAATAACTTCTGCATCACTGAGTGCTGTCTCTTCGAGTTGCACACAATACTTGCACGTATGCCGTGAAATAATAAATAAAAATGGCTTATCTTCTTTTTGGGCACTCTCAAGAGCTTCTTTATAACTCTTTTTCCAATGTATAGTTTCCGTTTTATTAGAAACTGAAGTTTCTTTGTTTTGAGCCTTAAGCTCAACTAATTCTGCAATAGCATAACTGCTTAATAGTGCTACACTTAGTAATAGTTTAATAATCATTTCATCGCCTTTTTAATAATTTCTTCTGCAATCTGCTGAGCACTTTTATCTCTCACATCAACAATAATGTCAGCAACTTTCTCATATTGGGGTGCACGCTGGTCAAAAAGCTCTTTTGCTTTCTTGTGATCTTGGAACAGTGGTCGTTTTTTAAGTTTCTTTTTCGCATGAGGATGGTTCAAAATACGCTGATAGAGTGACTCAAAATCAGAATAGAGATAAACTACTTTTCCAATCAGATTTAAATTAGGTACTTTATAAAATCCACCACCCGTTGAGATAAGCGTGTCTCTGACACTATGAGAAAGCCACGTTGCCACACGACGTTCTAAATCCCGAAAATAAGTTTCACCTTCAACTTCAAAAATCTTTTTAACTCTGCGATTTTCCATACTTTCAATCACATCATCAGTATCTAATGCTACAACACCGCTCTGTCTGATAATTTCACGTGAGACCGTTCCTTTTCCCACACCCATAAAACCAATTAACACTACATTTTTCATTGCATATATCTTCTACATGTAAATTTTAATTTATAATACATTATTTAATTAAACAGACACTTTTTAATATTTACAAAAAGAGGATTCTGGCAATGCATTGATGCGACGTTCGAGTTGTGCTATGGAATTAGTAAGCATTTTAGCAGTATTTTTAAGTGTATCGTAATACTCAGTAGCCAACTCTTTTTCAGAAGAGGTGCTCTTTTTTTTTCGTGTTAAAATCTTAAAAATCAGTGGATTTTTTTCAAGTCTTGGGAGCTTTATACCACCCCGAGAAAATCAAACAACTTTTTTTAAAGTGATCCATACTTCTCGACCCTCATCACTCAATCACACACCAAATTCACATTGAGTATGCTCTACTGGTAAGTATTCGTCCAATCCGGATGGCAACTCGTACATTATGATACGAGGTTGTTTCTGCTTATCAGTCAGAGAGCTTCAAGAAGCAATCCATAGAGTAAGCCGTAATAAATAACTTGAGTTTCGTTAAAAAGCCATCAATCGAAGTAGCTTTAATGACATTTCCAAATCTACCGGTAATGATAGAAAAAACTGTTTCAACTTTTTTTCTCAGTTTACGCTTTATCACCAATAACAGTAGTATTGGCTTTCATTGCTGGAAGATAGCGCTTTGCAGCCGTAGCATCATGTTCATTAGCATATGAGATATAGCAATGTACAGGTTCTTTGTTGGTGGTGACTACCATATGCACTTTAAAACCGTAAAAGAAGCGTTTCTTTGATGCATTAAAGCCTTTCATGTTTCCATTGCCTTCAATATATCGTCGACTAAACAAAATATTGTTATGATATTCTCTTCCATAAGAATCCCTCTACTACGAGCTTTTCTTATGGATTAAGCAACTTTCAGACCTCTCTTTTTAACTAGCAATTTGGGTTGTAAATATAAATTTTGATATACCTACCAACGTTAATGTGTAATAAAATCAAAATGAAAGATGAGATTAGCTTATATGTTGCTTAGCTTAAAACTTTTTCATTTAAGGGCACCTCTATATATCAACACTTCTCAACATCATTATCAAAACTAATTTCACCATATCCTTGAAGATTACTTTTAGCACATATTAAAGCATCTACAAAGTCAATGTTTTTAGCTTCTATAATCGTTAATGCTTCATGTAAAATTGTTTTATTGTTATTTACAACACCATTGCAGACATCATTGCTTCTTCTTTGATTTCTTGTAGGATAGACCATAGCTAAAATCTGTTTTTTTCTTTTATCCACTATTTGAATGGCTTCTGTTAAATTTGCAAACATAGCAGTATTTCTTTGAATTTCACCAATGCCAATACTACGCATAATTTTCCTTTATATATAAATCTCTTTTGTCAAAATATTATTTTTAATTAAACAGATACACCATCCTAAGTTTTTTAGCATAACTACTTAACATATCTCTCTCAAAATCGACATTAGTATTGTACTGATACCCAAAGGCTTCCATCCAGAGTGAGTGATCTTCCATACACATGTAAAAAAAGAGTTTGCCATGCCATGGCTTGAAACTCTCATGGGCATGGGTAAACATTTCACGTTTTGTCTCTAGCGGATAAGATGATTTTCCACTGGCATCTTCAAAAGGCATCTGTAAGATCTTACTTTTAAAGTTACGTTCTCGAAGCTGTTTCATTACGGGTTTTATGAAGGTGAGTGTTCCAAAAGAGATTAAGGCTACCTCCTCTGACTTAAAGGTTCGCAGGAGTTCATCGTAAACTTCTTTGTACTCGTCTAGGTAGTTCTCATACACTACTATAGGGTGAAAGTGAAAACCGACAATAACACCCTTGTCTGCTAAAGCCCGTGCGGCACGAAGGCGTTTTTCTAAAGAGGCACTTAAATGTTCTTCATTGGTAATGATGGTCGGTGTGTTGAGTGACCAGGTACAGATGATATTAGATGGCACCTCATTTTCAAGAAAGTATTTGATGTTATCAGACTTGGTTTTAAACTCTAAAATCACATTAGGATTGGCTCGTGCAAAAGCAAATAGTGCCTCTAAAATACCTGCACGATTTCCCCAAAGCAGTGAATCCGATGCCTGTCCAGTTCCAATGTGGTAAGTCTGATTTGGATTTAACTCTAAGGCCTCTAGTTTTTTAGCAAAGTCACTATCAAAACCAATTTTATTTTGATTGTAAAAAGATTGAATGGAGCAGTACGAACAATCAAATCCGCAACTCTCAACCGCATCAAGTGTTAGCAGATTACAGCAACGTGTTTTTGGTGAGGCAACAGGGCACATTCCCAAACCTAAATTCTCTTTTTCGCTCTCAACAAAAGTAAATTTCTGGTCTATTTTATGAGAACTGACATCAAAGTTTTTGTAGTTATGTGGTTGTGATTTTTTCGTTTCGTAATACTCTCTTGCTTTTTTAAACGCCATCTTCTTATTGGGGAACTCTTGCCATATACTACTCAATGGCTTTTCATCCCACATGTTCAAATCAATGCTCATATCTACAAGCTGCTTTACCTCTTGAAATGAGAACTTATAATGAAAACTCTGCTTTTTTAAAAAATCTCTATCTTCAGTGTTCAATGAAAGGTAGGGTGTATTTTTTACATGTAAATTGAATTTTTCTTCATAATCGCTCATGATGCCATCATGCTCATGTCAAAATCTGGTTTTCGTTTTTTAGTCTCTTGGTACACTTTTAAAGCGCTTAATAAATTAAAAAGTTGCAGTGCCGAAGAGATAAAGAGCGCTACTGCAGCCATTTTGAGTGTGTCAATACCAAAAGCAAACGGTAAAAGCAACAGCAGTGTAATTACATGTAAAACAAACTGTAACTCCGCATGACTGCTTTTAAACATCTCACGCATGGTTGGAATATTCATGTACCCCATGCCATTAAGATGAAACCAGACTAAAAATGGAACGATCTTATAGAGCATTCCATTCATAACTGAAAGTAAAAAGCCCCCTCCAATAAACACACCGGTAAGCAGACTGAGTTCTGCTGTTACAAACTCATCAACACTCCAAAGCGTAACTCCAATCATTAAAGAGAGGGCACTTAACTGCCAATACCAGACGGTGACATCAGAGAGTTTACGCTTTCGCTCTTGAAATTTTTTAAGTATTTCAACACCAAATAGTAAAAACAGCAGTGCGATGAAAAGTTTTGCTACTATAGCAACATTAACCCCTGCAAGATTTAGTACCAACCATGCAATAAGCGCCATAGCAACAACAGCTACGCCATACCTAATAAAAAGCTCTTTAAATGCAGGGGTCACATAAAACATCGGTAAGATTTGAAATGAGACGCCAATCACCAAGATACCTGCAAATCCAAAAATTGCCCAGACACTATGCACATTAGAAAGCGTAAGCGACAGTTCAGAGATGTTACTGCTGGCATGACCTCCTAAAAGGTGCAGTCCCAACAGAACAATGACCGTTGCAAAAGCGACTGAAACACTCATTGCTTTTACCGTAGCATTGAAGTGTTTAACTTTAAACAGTGCCACAATAACCGCCGTAAGAATAACTGCAAATCCGATAAACAGTGCAATAGCGGCAACAATCATGAGCCATGCAAGGTGTAACCAGAGTCCAAAAAAGAGGCTCAGTGTTCCAAGAACTAAAAATAGATGCGAGACCTGCGCAACACGTAGTGCCCTAGGAAGGGCCTCACCGGCAAGTACCGGCAACATCTGCTGCAACGCGCCTAGCATGATAAAAGCAAAAACACCAATGGTAAAAAGATGCGTCAAAGCAATGGCTTCACTACTATAGCGACTGCTTAGAGTTGACGTCTCTAAGAAAAAAACCATCACCGCCGCAAACATTGCAAAAACCGGTGCTGTAATAAAAAACCTTGCCGGAGCCGTTAATGGCGGTGCTTGGTCGAGTGAGAGTCCCGTAAAATTCACAACTATCTACTCAACAATCATTGATTCCATCATATCAATAATCTGATCTGCATTAGCACTCAGGTGTTGCTGTGCCATCGTATAGAGCATCTGCTCCTCTTTCATATTATGCTGTTGCAACATAATCATCATCGTCTCAGTGAGTCCAAAAAACTTGGTTCTGTCGTCATTTTCAATTGCTTCACCTAACTGTTTTATAAGTGAACGCAACTGCTGATGTTCCCTACGCCTCATCTCGGTAGGACCCTGCGTCATTCCCGTTTTTTGCTCAAACGCCGGAAACATTACCCGTTCTTCCATCTGAAAATGATGTTCGGTTGCATCTGCAAACTTTTTATACGCTTGGGCACCATCACAGAGCGACCCATCATTTGCTTTATTTTCCATTTCAGAGAAGTATTCATCACATGCACGATGATCTTGAGTTAAAAATGTTTTAATATCTGCCATTAAGTAACCTTATTATAATTTTTGACATTGTAATATTAGAATACTTCTAAATAAATTAAAATGACGGATATCAACTTATGGGTAATATTTTTGAAAATCTTCCAAAGTGTGAGCAACATGAAGAATCATTTGAACAACTTCTTTCTCACAAAAATATTTCTATTGAGCGCGTTGTCTCAAAATCGTTTAAAAATGGCTCTTGGATGCTTCAAGACCATGACGAATGGGTTATTTTGCTTCAAGGTGATGCACTTCTTGAGTTTAAAGATCGTAATATCAATTTAAAAAGCGGTGATTATATTTTAATTAAAGCCCGTGAAGCCCATCGGGTTTTAAATACGTCAGAATCTGCACTTTGGTTAGCAGTACACATTACCTGACATAGACATCACCCCGTCGAGGCTCAGTGATGACACCATTATTGGTACTTTGAAACTTAAATGGCAATGTAATGGGTCGCTGACGATATTTTGGGTCAACTTTACTAACACTAAAATGTAGATGCGGACCACTTGAGTATCCGGTATTGCCACTGTAGCCAATAAGATTACCTCTGTTGATTGTGTCACCTACTTTTACCAAAACCCCTCCTTTTTTCAAATGGTAATATTTCCCAAAGGTTTTATCACTGTGTTCAATAACAATAAAATTAGCATATCTACCATAACCTTTAATAAATCCTCCCTTATTGCCTGTAGATTTTGTTGAGACAACTTTTCCGCCTCTAGCGGCATAAACTGCAGTTCCGGTAGGAACTGCAAAATCAACTGCATAACGAGAATATCCTTTATGACTTGTAGTGCCGTTAAAGCCTTGAGAAACTCGTACTGAAGTCCCTTTTTTAAAAGGAATACCATACAAATAACTGTTATCATGTTCTGCAGATGCCACTCCCATTACCCACCCATAGGTAGATTCATAATAGGCCTTTAAACTAGAATTTTCTTGCTTGAGTTGTATAATTGTCTCTTTAGCGTGTGCATGCAGTTCCACATAAAGAGGTAGTTTACGACTGGGAATAAAGTTTTTTAAATTCTTAAGTTTAAGTGTCAGCGTCACATCATAAGCATTAAGATTTTCAGCATAAAACTCAACCGCATTTCCAATATTTTTTGTTGAAACTAAAACACTATTTCGCTTCTGTCTCACTCCGGATTGACGAATTTTATTTGCTTGGGCAGCGGTGAGTACTTTAATATGCTCTTGATATGCCTGCTGCTCTTCATAGGCTATTTGTCGACTGTAAGCATCGAATTTCTTCTCTTGACGCAGCTGTTCAGCTTCCATAATCTTAACACTAGAGCGTTTCGTCTCATAATAGGAGAGCGCTCTGTTTCGGATATGCTCATTTTGAAGCGGGCGCATCGGATGTTGTATTAAATAACTAAAAAGTTTAATATCATCATTTTTTATGGAGTCATTTAAAGCATTCACATAGATTCTATCCAGTGCGCTTTGATCATTTTTAAGCTTGCGCAATGCACTCAAATATTTCTGCTTCAATACCGATGTATCACCTGAATTTACTATGGCACGATCGAGATCAAAACCGAGGTCAAATGTCTGTTGTACTCTCTCTTCATACTCTTTAAAGAATTTTTCATGCTTAGAGAAATATGCTTCTTGCTTATATGCTTCAATTCTCTGGGTGTCCTCTTCAAAGCTTTTTGCCAGCGTGCTGAAAGCTTCAGGGTGTGTCGCATAAATGGTTGTACTCAATAAAAATATAACGACTATAAAAAAGTTCAATATTTAATCCTAATTTGAGGTATATCATACCAAAATATTGTTATAATTCATCATTATTTTAGAGGATTTTTCATGGGTGTATTAGATTTAGTGAAACCAGGCGTCTTAAGTGGTGATGATGTACAAAAAGTTTACAAAGCAGCAAAAGAGGGAAGATTTGCACTTCCGGCAATTAATGTAATCAACTCTGACTCAATCAATGGAGTACTTGAAGCAGCACGCAAGGTCAATTCTCCGGTTATTATTCAGTTTTCTCATGGCGGTGCGAGCTATTTTGCAGGAAAAGGTCTTAGCAACAAAGATGATTTTGCATCCATCGGTGGTGCTATTTCAGGTGCACAGCATGTTCATATGATGGCTGAAGCTTATGGTGTACCCGTAATTTTACACACCGATCATGCAGCACGCAAACTTTTACCTTGGATAGATGCACTACTTGATGCCTCTGAAGCACATTTTAATACCTACGGAACACCGCTGTTTAGCTCTCATATGCTTGACCTCTCCGAAGAGCCTATTGAAGAAAATATTGCTACATGTAAAACCTATTTAGAGCGTATGGACAGACTCGGCATGAGCATCGAAATTGAACTCGGCGTTACCGGCGGTGAAGAAGATGGGGTTGATAATACTGAAATTGACAACGCACTGCTCTACACACAGCCTGAAGAAGTTGCTTACGCTTATGAAGAGCTCTCAAAAGTTAGTAATCGCTTTACAGTTGCAGCATCGTTTGGTAATGTTCATGGGGTTTACAAGCCGGGTAATGTGACGCTAACCCCTTCTATTTTAGACAACTCTCAAAAATATATTTCTGAAAAATTCTCTACTGATGCGAAACCGGTTGACTTCGTATTTCATGGCGGATCAGGTTCAAGTTTACAAGAGATTCGCGAAGCAATCGACTATGGTGTTATTAAGATGAATATTGACACTGACACCCAATGGGCAACATGGAACGGTGTTAGACAATACAATGAAAAATATGGAGCGTACCTTCAAGGACAAATTGGAAATCCTGAAGGGGAAGACAATCCAAATAAGAAATATTATGACCCAAGAAAATGGTTACGTGCAGGGCAAGAGGCTCTGATAGCACGCGTAGAGAATGCCTTTGAAGATTTAAATGCTATTAATAAAAACTAGTCACCAAACACTAAACCTTTTATTGCTTTATAGCTTGCTATAGAGCTAATCATCCATAATCCTACCATTCCTGCTAATCCCATTAACATCATCCCATCAGGCTGAGTAAAGACAATCATTGCAGTTAAAAATCCCGAAACAAATGGAGATATAATTGAGAGCAACAAGACTCTACTGACTTTTTTCTTTTGTGAAGGACTCATACAAGCCATCCTTTATAACGATATCGTTCTTGCATTGTACCATTTCCATAGACTCCACCACTATGCACATAAAGAATTTCACCATCAATAGTGTCGTAATTCTCTAAAAGTGCCAACCACATCTTTGGTGCATAGAGCAGATCAAACTCAATGCCGCTATGCTTTAACTCACTGTAAATCTCTAAAAATTCTCGATAAGGTTTTGCAAAATGGTATTTTTTCTTCGTTGAAATTACATGTAAATTATTTGACATTTCACCAAGTACCTTTAACTCTTGTTTGAGGTAATCTTCATTGCCAACTACTGCTGTTGTGTAACACTCGCATTGAAGTTCTTGTGCCAAATAAAAAGCTGTTGTTCCGGTACCAGATGGTGTAATTACATGTAAATTTAAAATACCCTCTTGTGCTTGCCAAATTTTAATTTCATCGGCTAACACACTTACCCCCTCTTTTGCCATAACATCAGCACCGCCTTGAGGAATAAGAAGCATTGTCTCATCAAGGTTAAAAAAGAGCTCATTAATTCGACTTTCATACGCTTCACGGGGCACTTCAATACAGTTCATTCCAAACTTTAATGCGCTGTTTAAATTACCGCCAATCTGCTCTTTTACATGTAAACCAATAGGTTTGCAATAATACTCAAATTCCCACCCTTTTAAGTGACACAAATAAGCAATTGAGAGCATCGCATTTGATTGTGTACCGCCATAAGAGATAATTTTTTTGTAGCGTGATGAAGGAGTATTGTAAAGGGAGTAAAGTTTGCGAAATTTATTTCCGCTTAAATAAGGATCAATCAGATCGTCACGTTTAACATAAAATATTCTGCCGCCAAAAGAGAACTTTTCCACAGCAGAAGGAAGTGGTTTCACGCTTATTTAGCAAACGTGATCTTTGCTGCTTTTTTAAGATCAGACATCTTTTTTTCCATCTTAACTTTGAATTTTTCCATCTGCAAACGCTGATTTATGAAATTTTCAACCTCAGCATAAGAGAGTGTTTTCCCTGCTTGCTTGTCTTCTAAATAGATAACATGGTAACCAAACTGACTTTTTACCGGTGTTGCAGTGATATTTCCTTTTTTCATAGCAAATACTGCATCATTAAATGACGGCACCATTTGACCTTGAGGAAAATAACCAAGATCACCGCCTTTAGGAGCACTTGGACCTGTTGACTTTTTTTGAGCAAGTTCAATAAACTTTGATTTAAGTTTTTCACCTTTTAATGATGTCAACTCTTTAATAATTGTCTTTGCTTCACTCTCTTCTTTTACAAGAATATGGCGTGCGTGAACTTTCTCTTTCTCTTCAAACTCTTTGGCATTTTGATTATAGTAATCTTGCGTCTCTTTTTTAGTTACCTCTATTTTTGCAAGTTCTTGTTGCTCCCACACTTTTGCCGCCAACTGCTTCTCAATACGTTGTGTAATATCAGCAAGTTCACTTTTATACTCTGCACTCTCAAGAACCCCGTTCTTTTTTGCATCAGCAAATACAAGCTCTTGCGTAATAATACCATCGACAACACGTTGTTGAAGCTCATCTTGTTTCTCTTTAGGCAGTGACATGAAGCGTCCCTGAGTTCCTTCTAAAAGAACTCTGTTCACTTCTTCAGAAGTAATCTCTACTCCATTTACCGTTGCCAATGTTGCAGCAGTTGCCATCGAGCCTAATAGTACTGAAACAGTCATAAGTTTAATAGTTAATTTCATATGCTTTCCTAATCTTAAATTATTACATCATATTATTCAAAGAAAGCTAATCAACACTAAACAATCTGAGGTCCAGGTTTTCCTATAAAATATCCTTGCGCAAAATCCACGCCAATCTCTTTTAAGATTTCTAATATTGCTTCATTCTCAACAAATTCTGCTATTGTTTCCATGCCCAAACGCTTAGAGAAGTCAACAATACCTTCAACTAAAATTCGAGACTGACGATCGGTATCAATACGTTTAATAAGTGAGCCGTCAATTTTTAAAAAATCGGCTTCAAGTTCAAGTACATGTAAAAAGTTGGAGTAACCGCTTCCAAAATCATCGATCGCAATCTTTGCACCATAATTTTTAACTTCTCTAATAAAGTATGCCACCTGATCATAACTTTGAATATTTTCACTCTCTAAAATCTCAAAAATAATTCTATGGGCATACTGAGACTGTTTTAGCCGCTCAATTATAAAAGTACACATATTACTACTGGAAATATCTTCAATAGAGATATTAATGGAAAGTGTTTCGTTATGAATTTCAAGCTGCTTCAACACCTCTTCTACCATGATTTTTGTCACTTTAAAATAGTTTCGTGACTGCTTGGCTATATGTAAAAACTCCCCTGGGGATAAGATATCACTACCATGTCTCATCCGCACTAGTGTTTCATACTTGTCAATTTTGCCGGTTTTTAGATTTAATATGGGTTGAAAGTAAGGAATAATATCTCTATTATCAATAGCATGTTTAATGATGTTTGCTTTTTTAATATTCTCTTCATAGTGTTTTTCTAATTCAAGTGAATCATCATAGACGATATATTCATTTTTACTATTTTGAGCCAACTTCAATGCCATATCTGCTTTAACTAATGCATTTTCATTCATTCCAAAGCCAAGCGTTACTGAGATTTTAACTTCTTGATCAAGTGAAATACTAAAGAGATTCTCTTCAACTTTTTTCTGGTACGAGTGCATCACTGTAACAAACTCATCGATTTGCAGTGTGCTATCACCCAATATTGCAAACTCATCAGAGTGCAGTCTGTAAAATTGAAATTGTGTATTATATTTTATTTCGCCTTTAATAAAATTAGCAAACTGTATGAGCAGTCGATCACCCGCTTTAATACCGTAAAAGTCATTAATATTTTTAAACCCATCAATATTAAATAGCGCAATTTGAGGTTGTTGCAACTCTTGCATATCAATAATTAATTTATTTCTATTTGGTATGCGTGTCAAGCTGTCTATAGCGTAAATATTTTTAATTTTTTGGCGCTGCAATGTCACTTCTGTCGCATCATAACGTATGGCAATATACTCCTTTATATTTCCATCTTCATCTAAAATTGGCGTAATCGTAGATTCATAATAAAATACTGAATTATCTTTTCTTCTTCCTGATATAATATTTTTCCATACTTTTTTGGCTTGAATCGTCTGCCACATATTTTTAAAATACTCGCTACTGAGCGTCGGGTCTCTTAAAATATTATGATTTTTTCCAATTAAGAATTCACGTGAATAGCCGATGTGCTCGCAAAACTTATCATTAACATAGGTAATAATTCCTTTAGGATCACTTTTGGAGACCATAGCACTGTTATCAACTGCTATTTTATACCTGTTGAGTTCATCAATATTTTGAATAAGCTGCTGATTTTGCTCATTTACCTGATTTTCTAATCGGATGTTGTACCGCTTAAACTTCATTAAAAGCATTTGAATAAAGATAAACAACCCTATTAACAATGATGTATCATAAATAGCTAGAAGCCAAAACGTTTTATTAAACATGTCACTGAGTTTACTTTCGGGTACTTTAATACTTAAAGCACTGCCAATATCACCATTTCCATAATGCTCTTGAATAAATAATGTCTTTGATTCATTCATAATAATTGTCTTCATATCTTCCTTCATCAAATGATATGAATAGAGTATCTTAAGCAGTACTACCATAGTAAAAATAATGGGTACACTCAATAAAAGGCGTTTTGAAATAATTGGTGAATCAATGGAAAACTTGCTTGTTGACATTATGCAGATTGCTTTTGATTCAATTTTTTTTGTTGTTTTAAAAAATGTTTAATCACTTCAAGAAGGTAGGGTTTATCAACCGGTTTTGGAATGTGTGCATCAAGACCGGCTTTCATAATGCGTTCTCTGTCTCCTTCAAGCGCATACGCCGTAAGTGCAATCACCGGTATTTTGGCACGCTTCTCTTTTTTATCGATTTCACGCATGAGACGTGTTGCTACAATACCATCCATCACCGGCATATCAATATCAGTTAAAACCAAGTCATACGGCTGTTTCATATAAGCTTCTAGCGCTAACTCTCCATTTTCAACCGCAGTCACTTCATAATTTTGTAGTGATAAAATAGTTTGAATCAGTTCCAGGTTAATATAATTGTCTTCAGCTAAAAGTATCTTCACATTTTTATTTGCTTGATGATTATCTCCTTCTTTATCACGCTCAAGAGATTGATTAAAGTAGATATGGTTAAGCACGTTTTCAATCTTATTAGGCAACATTGGAAATTCTAAGGTATGCATTATATTTTTGACACTTGCAACAGAAACTGATTTGCGCGGTTTGGTTAAAATCGAGACAATCTTAATATCATCCCCTAAAATTTTTCGCACAGAGTTAATACGCTCATCTATCAAGTCTTGCGAAACTAAAAAGAGTGCATCCACTTTATCAAGCTGGTCTTTATCAATTTGAGTTGTTTGAGTAACAGTAACACCAAAATTTTGAAGATAGGTGACAACACTATTTGCATACTGATGATCTTGTGCCCAAAAACTAGCAACAGCGATATGAGCATTATCAAATGCAGAAAACTTTGATGGTTCATTGATTTTATGTTTGAGTTTAAAAAAGAACTTGCTTCCTTTGCCTACTTCAGAAGCAACGACCAGCTTTGAATTCATCATAGCTAAATATTTATGGCTGACACTCAACCCAATACCCAGACCATTTTTACCCAGTTTTTGATTTTCCTGGGCAGATGCAAAAGGACGTAAAATATGGGCTAATTTTTTATGAGAAATTCCCTCTCCAGAGTCTAAGACACCGTATTGTAACTCTACAAAACCATCTTTTTCATCCAGTACCTTAAGCTCAATCAGAATTTGACCGCCTGCATTAGTAAATTTAATCGCATTAGAAATAAGACTCTCTAAAACACGCTTCACTTTACCGGGATCTCCTACCATTGAGTAAGGAACTTTTGAATCAATTAAACAAGAAAGTGTAATATTTTTTTTCTGCGCTCTCTCATAAAATTTTAAAAAAAACTCATCCATTCCTGCCATTGGTTTAAAAACCGTCTCTTTTAACGTAATAGCACCACTATCGAGCTGCATCATCTCAAGAAGATTCTCAATTTTGCGCATCATATCAGTAGCACTTTCATCAATCATTGAGATCTGATGACGCTGTGTCTTGGTTAAAATACTGTTTTCAAGCAGCTTGATAAAACCTAAAATCCCATTCATCGGTGTTCGAAACTCATGCGAAATACTCGTTAGGAATTTTCGTTTAAATGTCTCAAAATAGTGATGCGCCCGAATGGCTTTTTCAATACTTGAATTATCTTCTAAAAGCAAAATATAGATAACGACATCCCCAATCACCGCTTTGTCAATGGAGACATTAAAGCTCGTTACCCCGCCCAAACTACTTTGAAGCTTTATACTCAATCCCTCTTGTTTTAAATGCTTGTGTACCCAGTTTTGTTCGAGTGTATCAATAGAGTCAAGATCATTGCAAAAGATTTGATTGTCAATAGAATCAAATGAATCTAACTTTAAAAAATTCAATAATGCTTCATTGCCCCCGATAATATGTTCTTCTTCATCAAGCAGTATCATAATGCCTTTGTGCAAGGAGGCAAAGGCTTCTATGAGCGAGGCATGTTTTGGAAATAAATTTTTTACATGTACAAGAGAATCCATTTGTTGCTCCAAAATATTTATGAGGATTTTAAATATGCTCTAACTTATAGTATTGTACTATAATCGGAAAAGGTCGAAAAAAGTTTAATGAAAAAAGCATCAAAAAAAGAAATTTCAGTTATTAAAGAAGCATTTGTAGAGCGCTACAGTGAAGCTGTTACAGAGCTTCACTACAATAGTGCTTACGAATTAGTTATTGCGGTGGCACTTTCAGCTCAATGTACAGATAAACGTGTCAATCTCATTACTCCGGCTCTTTTTAAAAAATATCCTGATGCAGCGTCTCTCGCGGTTGCTGATCTAGATGATGTTAAAGTACTCATTAACAGCTGCTCCTTCTTTAATAATAAAGCAAAAAATATTATTGCCATGGCCAATAGAGTTATGAATGTTTATGAGGGTGAGATTCCAATGGATGAAAAAGAGCTAATCACCTTAGCCGGCGTTGGTCAAAAGACTGCTAATGTTGTTATGATTGAGTATACCGGAGCCAATTTAATGGCAGTAGATACCCATGTATTTCGTGTATCACACCGCTTAGGACTCAGTAGTGATGAAACAGCATCTAAAACTGAAGCGACCTTAGTCAAAAAATTTCAAACCAACTTACATCAACTGCATCAAGGGTTAGTACTCTTTGGACGTTATATCTGTACCGCTAAAAATCCCAAATGTGAGACGGAGTGCTTTTTACGGGAGTTTTGTAAAAGCAAGGAGAGTTTTAAAGCGAGATAAGTTACAATGCCTTCATGCTAAAACTATTATTCTTAACAATCACCATCTTCCTCTTTTTGGGCTGTGCTAATAAGCGCGGTATCTCTATGAAGTATTACAATGATTGCCAAGAATATTACGACCTTCAAGGAAGTTATCATAAAGAGTGTGATGAGAATATGTTAGAGTATAAAGATCTCAAAAAACCATTTCAATCTACCAAAGAGACCATAAAGCAACCTCATTCAAATGTTTGGTAAACTTATTTTACTGCTACAAACGTAGCAAAGTTAGCCCAGCGAAAAATCATCTCACAACTCTTAAATCCATTTTTACAAGTCATCTCAATATTTTCTTGTACCGTGTAAGGGATTAACACATTCTCTAAAGCTTCACGCTTTTGCATGATTTCATAGGTACTATAGCCCTGCTCTTTTTTAAAGTCATAATAGATGTCAATCAGCTCTTTATTGAGTTTACTATCTTCGCTGATTACCTTCTCACTAAAAATAAAAACACCGTCATTATTTAAAGCATCAGCAATACGACGCACCAGTTTCTCGCGCTGCAAGGGTCTAATAAACTGCAAGGTGTAGTTACTAATCATCACATCGGCTGATTGGTATGGGTACTCTAAAATGTCACCCTCTTCTAAAGTAATATTAGAGTGATAAACAGCAAGCTTTTTCCCTGCATGTTTAAGCATCGCCTTAGAATTATCAATACCGATAAGTGTGGCTCTCTTGGTAAATGAACGTTCAATATTAAGCAGCAGTGTTGCCGTTGAGCACCCCAGGTCATAAAGAACACTCCCCTCATTTAAACGCTTAAGGGCAATGTTTTGGCTCAATGCCATCGCCTCACTGTAAAAAGGAACGGAACGCTCAAGCATATCATCAAAGACTGCAGCGACATCCTCATCAAACTCGAACTGTTTTTCTATTTCTTTTTCAAATACCGTATCTTTCATGAATGTAATTATACACGAATGTTTGCTATAATATTTACATGTAAATCTATTTCATTGGAGGCATATAATGAGTTTAGAAACAGGAATGATGGTCGCATTCACTTTAGCACTTATTTTCTCGGTATGGAAAGTTTATGCATTTTTACCCAATAAACCGCTTGCTGATGATGATAGAACAGCAGAGTCTGATGCGCTGCTTCATTCAATTATGATTACGACGATTGTAGAACATTTTGCTAGATCTGACACCTTAACTATAGATGAGCTTTTTAAACAGATGAAAAGCCATGATGAATTTGACGCTGAGAAATTTTGGAGATTCAATCCCAACCGACTTAATCAGCTACTGATACAACATACCATTAAGTATCCTGAACAAGACAGTATCGCAACAATTTATAAGTACCGCAAAATATGATAAAATACTGCCACAATCATAACTAAGGAAATCCGATGCGATTAACAGTTGACGACTATTCAAAACATTTTAAAATGTCCAAAGAGATGGTGCATTCCAGATTAAAGAACAAACGACTGAACTATATTATTGAAGAAGGGATTACTTACATCATAGTTCCACGTAGTTCCTTAGATGGTGACAAACGACGCGAGCTCCATGAAGAGAAAAAAACTGAACGTGAGCAATCTTCAAAAGCATCAGCACCAGTAAGGTCAAGAACAACTGTAGGGACTATTATTGCGCTTTACCAACGCGAAAACCAGCATCTAAAAAATCGTATTAAAGAGCTTGAGAATAAAATTGATAAACTCATTGATGACAAAGAGCAGATGCTCATATCAGAACGAGACCGCATTGAGCATATCTACAGTAATAAAGATGAACAACTTAAAAATATTTTAAATCTAGTAAACACTAAACTAATGCTTTCACAAGATAATACCGTACATGATGTTGATATATCCACCGAAGAAGAACTCATATCGCATAGTAGCTTTATTGAACTCAAAAAATACCTTAAATCGCTCAATCTCAATTCACATCATCGCAAAATCATCAAAAAACGCTTTGCTACGGCTTACGGAAACGATAGCAGAGTGGTACAGCAAAATGGAGAATTCTACCTTGACTTTAACCGTTTTGACTACTCAGACCTTCTCGAACAAAACTTTTAATCACTAGCACTTCTAAAAACCTCATTTCTAAAATACTTTTTTTCTATTTCAGCCTTTTAGGCTGATCGTCCTCTAAGCAGATTCAAAAAATCTATTTATATCTTGCTATTATAAAATAAGTATTATATACGGTTTTTCGTATAGTTTATATGTTTTAATATTCTTTATATTCATTAATACGAGTGTATTATCAATTAAAACTCATTTAATATAAGTTTTAATGTAATATTATAGAAGAATACTAGATTTTTTATACGGTTTTATGCTTATATTAAGAAAACTTTTTGTATTCTATAGCAATGGAACTAAGTGACCTTTTTAATATTCTTCATAACGCCGTGGAAGCCCAGGGCAACGGTAAAAAAATCTCACAAAAAGAGATGGCTAAGTCCTTAGGCATCTCTATGAGAACATATCAAGACTGGAAGCTTGGCAATGCTAAGCCTCAAGCAGCTCGTGCCGTCATGCAGATGCTTGGAAATCTTGAAGATGAAGATATTATCAGAGTCGTTAGGAAAATCAACAAAATAGGAATGACACATTGAGCAGCTTAACAGAACAAGAGAGATTGGGTTTAGAAGAGGTCTTTTTATCCATTTCAACTCATGGAAACAATCATAAAAGAAAATCAATCTACAATACCATCAAAGAGAGAGTGTCACAACAGGAGCATAAAATAAAATTCAGCCTTAAAAAACTAAAAAAAGGTATAAAATTGCTTCAATTTACCCATCTAGCGCATAAAAAGCACAAAAAGAAGAAAAATTTAAGCTAATAAAGTATAAAGTATACCTAGCAATTATCTGCTATAACGTTTTTCCACAAAACGCAGATAACACAGCATAAATTTCAAAGGGCACGCATGAACAAAGCACAATTTGTAGAACTAGTACAAAAAAATGGGAATTACAAAACTAAAGTTGAAGCTGAAACAGCAATTAAAGCATTTACAGACGCTGTAACTGAGGCGCTTGTTGCTAAAGAAGATGTATCTTTAGTAGGATTTGGTAGTTTTGCATCTGCATTACAAAAAGGTAAAAGTGGTAAAGTACCTGGAACAAACAAAACATACACAACTCAAGACAAAATGGTTCCTAAGTTCAAAGCTGGTAAAGGTCTTAAAGATCGCGTTGCTGCTGGTAAATAATTAAGCAACTTGCAAGCACCACTCCTGCGGTGCTTACCTTCATTTGTAATAACTCTTTCATTTCTATCACAATAATTTTACTATCGCAATAATTCAAAAAAACTTTTATAGTATTTTTGTTATAATATATCAAAATTTGGTTTTAAGTGGAGTATTTTGAATATGCCTTTCCCTTTCTTCAAAAAAGACATTCAAGAACAGCTTACTCAATCACAAATTATTTTGCTTATTAAAAGTTTTGCATTATCATCGCAATCCATGCTCTTTGAGAATATAAACCTCTACCATCAAAAAGAATTTTTTACTCTGCCGCTATTACTGTTTGTACCAAAAAAAGGTTTGTTATTGTTTGAACCTCTTGATTGGGATTATGAAGATTTGCAAAGTGCCACTGTATCACCATGGCTACCCTCCTCAAAACACTCAAGAAGCATTCACATTGATACTCCTTTAGATCTAATAAATCAAAAATTTAATTATATTTTGCACCAAGACCTCAATATCACTACGGGATTGATACTCTTTGAGAATTTGAGTGAAAGCGAATTTGATTCTTTAGACAGCTCATTTCATCAACTCATACCAAAATCACGGGCTCTCTTTTGTGATGAGTCAATAGAGTCATTGACCCAAAAAGCAAATGACGCCTTGAGCACAATATCTGTTGAGATTGATGCTACTACCATACTTTCATCACTCTTTATGCAATATACACTCATAGCAGATGATTTCAATCCATCACAAAGCATTGTCGATGAAAATCAGCAACACTACATTGATGCTGATTTTCTACCATGTAGCACATTAGTTGGCCCTTATGGTTCCGGAAAAAGCAGCGTGATGCTTTTAAAAATTTTGAGTCAATTACTGAAGCATCCTAAACAAAAAATTATGATAATTGCACCAACCTATGCTGCATGTGAAATTCTTAAACGTAAAATGCTAGAGATTATCGAACATGCCATTATTGACTTAGACTTAAGTACCATTGAGGTCATCACTCCAAAAGAACTTTTAAAACGTCATGCAAAACAGATCTACAATAAACCGCTTGAGCCAATTAAGATCACAGAAAAAATGATGAATAAAGCATTCAATGCTGCCGAAGTTGTTGTATGTGATGATGCCGAGTTGCTTTCTAATGAATTTATTGCCTATTTATTACATATCCAGAAAAAACGCTCTCTTCACCTTATTGGTGTTGATGGCCAAAACGCTACAGGAGAGCATATTATTCTCTCGCAAAGTTATCGTTTCGATGAATCGCTGATTAATTTATGCAATAAAGACTTAAACGACAAACATAGCTATGAAACCGTCCCTAATATAAAGTTCTCTGTCGGTAATATTTACATGCAGACAATCCTGGCATTTAAAGAGATGCTAAAATTCAGAGATGATGATGAAAAATGTCTTATTATTACACCAAGCAGCTCTTTTGCTCACGCACTTTATGAAGAGATGCATGAGTATATTGAAGAGAAGATTATACTCTTTAATGCCCAAGAGAGCATCACAAATGAATCATTTCATCATCACATGATTGTTCAGCAAAATGACATGGCATCACTACAAAAAAAGCATGTCATCGTTTCTGGAATCGACCCAAATGACAAAAAACTCTTTTGCTATGCAATGAGTCGATCTAGTGACACGGTACATATTGTTTTAGGTGATGAGAATTTTAATGATATTAATTTAGAACTGGAGGAATATTTTTGAAAAAAGTAGTAAAAAGTGACGAGGAGTGGAAACAGCTACTCACTCCTGAAGCGTTTAAAGTTGCGCGAGAACACGGAACAGAAGCGCCATTTAGCGGCGCGTATTATGACTGTAAAGATGACGGTATTTATACATGTAAATGCTGTGGGGAACCGCTGTTTGATTCTGAGACAAAATTTGACTCGGGTACAGGATGGCCAAGTTTTTTTCAAAGTGTTAATGATGATGCAATTCTTGAGCGACGTGACAGCAGTCACGGCATGACTCGCGTTGAAGTACTCTGCAACCATTGTGAAGCACATCTAGGACATCTCTTTCCCGATGGACCGACCCCTACAGGAAATAGATACTGTATTAACTCGGTATGTCTCAATCTTGAACCTAAAAATAAAGGAAACTAATGAAAATCTTTCTAACACTACTAATGACCTTGTCATTTTTACACGCTGCAGACGTAGCCAAACCAGCACCGACTAAAGTAGCAACTCCACATGTTGTTTTTGAAACAACACAAGGGATTATTGAGTTTAAACTCTTTGGTGACATTGCACCCAAAGCGGTTGAGAATTTTACTACCCATGTAAAAAATGGTTATTACAACGGTCTTATATTTCATCGAATTATTAAAGACTTTATGATTCAAGGCGGTGATCCAACAGGAACAGGTCGTGGTGGTGAATCTATCTGGAAAGAAAACTTTGCAGATGAGTTTCAAGCCGGCAATACTTTTGATAAACCCGGAATCTTAGCCATGGCAAATCGTGGTCCACACACCAATGGAAGCCAGTTCTTTATTACCACCGCACCAACACCATGGCTTAACGGTCGTCATACAATTTTTGGTGAAGTTGTTTCAGGTAGTGATGCGGTAAATAAACTCAACAACACTAGAACGAATAAGCCAGGTGACCGACCTGTTCAAGAACAACGTATTATTAAAGCATATCTAAAATAATGTCTATAGATTTTTATAATGCAGGTATGAATGCTTATGAAGCAGGACGACATCAAGAGGCTCATGAATACTTCATCCAAGATGACAGTGAAGCAAAATGTGCTTTTGCTCTAGGAATACTTTACTACAACGGGCAAGGTATTGAGAGAGACTTTAAAAAATCAACTGAGTATTATAGTATTGCGGCAGAACACGGCATTGTACCCGCACAGGTCAGTGCCGGTTTTGCCTATGCTAATGCTATGGGCGTACCTGAAGATTTTGATAAAGCAGTACACTTTTTAAAGATGGCAGTTGCTGCAGATGAAGCCGCTGCCAAAGTCACCTTAGCTGAGATCTATGCTATGGGTAAAGCAGGTGGAACTCGTAAAAAAGCGGCTATTTTAATACGTGAAGTTTTAAGTGTCAGTAACTCAGAAGAGGCGATGGACGTTTACAATAAATATGAGTTAAACATGGCGTAAGGAGAGACTCCTTATACCAGCATACCTTTAATAACAAAGAAAATCAGGGCTGAAAGAAGTGCTGCTGCCGGAACAGTAATAACCCACGCTGCAATAATCTTTTTAACTGCATCACGCTTAACATATTTCACTTTTTGAGCACTTTTGAGATGTTTTTTTGCCGCTTTAAGTGTCTCTTCTTCTACATCAATAAGTTTATAAAGTTCAACAATACGCTCATAATCTTCTTTAATCTTTGCCTCTTTCTCTTCTAAAGAACTAAGCTCAGCTTTAAATGCTTTAAGTGTTTTTTTCTCATCTTCAATAAACTCTTTCTCTTGTTTAATCTCATGGCTAACTCCGGAGTCCATCCACTCTCTTAAAAAACCAACACCAAATACACCACCAATAGTAATATGCGTTGAACTAACAGGGAGCCCTAACTGCGAAGCAATAATAACCGTAATTGCTGCTGCCATCGCAACAGAAAATGCACGCATCTGATCGAGTTCCGTAATCTCACTACCAACGGTTTTAATCAGCTTAGGACCATACAGTGCCAAACCAATACTAATTCCAATAGCTCCTACTGCCATAACCCAAAGCGGAATCTCTGCTTTATCTGAAATACCGCCGCTTGTTACGGCATCACTAATCGCAGCCAATGGTCCAATTGCATTGGCAACATCATTCGCACCATGAGCAAAACTCAGGAGTGCGGCTGCAAAAATAAGCGGAATGGTAAAAAGTGCATTGACCCCTGCTCGAGAGTTCTCAATATTTTGTTTTTTATTGATAAATGTCTTCACAAAAAGATAGACTATTACTGCAACAATAAGACCAAAGGTTGTTGCTACAAAGAATGTAGGTTTATTAGTATCAGGTAAAAAAACTAAAATATCAACAATATCAGGCCAAACTTTTTTAAGCCCTTTGAGTGTTAAATAGGTTACAAATGCCCATGACATAATTGCCACAAAAACAGGTACCCATTTTTTTGCTGCGGTTATTTTATCATCTTTAAAGACAATGCTCTTCTTAATTGAAAAAAGAAATGCCGCGGCAATTAGACCACCAAGAAGCGGGGAAATAATCCATGAAGCTGCAATTTTACCCATGGTTCCCCACGCAACAATGCTAAAACCTGCCGCTGCAATTCCAGCCCCCATAACACCTCCGACAATAGAGTGTGTTGTCGATACCGGAGCTTTCATCATCGTAGCAAAATTTAACCACAGAGCTGCCGCTAACAGTGCTGCCATCATCGCCCAGATAAATGGGTCAACATTACCGCCAAATGCTGAGATGTCAATAATTCCTTTTTTGATGGTCTTAACAACATCACCACCGGCAATCAGTGCCCCACTGGCTTCAAATATTGCAGCAATAACAATAGCACCACCCATAGTAAGAGCTTTAGAACCTACTGCCGGCCCTACATTGTTAGCAACATCATTAGCACCGATGTTCATTGCCATGTAGGCACCAAAAAGTGCAGCAATAGCTAAAAACATGCTATTTGGAATGCCTCCGGAACTCACAGAGCTATAGACTAATACACTTACCATGAAAAAGAGCGCAAAACCTAAGCGTCTAAAATCGACACCACTACTCTTAATTGCCTCTTTTTCCATTTTTTTAATTGTCTGGATTTCCAAAAGTATCGCCTCACTTTAAATTACAAATTGATTACAGAATTATTACAGATAGTATCTTAAAAAAGTGTGGGGTATTTTTTGAGATTATAGTAGATGTCAATATATTATTACTAAAAAAATTTAAAATTTAAAAGGAACGAATTGCCTCATAAACTTTCAATGCTTGCAGATGTTCTTTCACATCATGAACGCGTAAAATTTCAGCACCATGATCGAGTGCTTTTAAATGAATGGCTAAGGTTCCACTTAGACGTTCATCGGTAGATGATGGCACTATTTTATCAATCATAGATTTTCGACTTGCTCCAACCAATAAGGGTCGGTTGAATTTCAAAAAATGCTCCAATGAAGCTATTAGCTCTAAATTATGTTCTAATGTTTTACCAAAACCAATGCCTACATCTAAAATAATATCTTTAATTCCGAAACGATCTGCTTTTTCAATTCGTTCTTCAAAAAAATCACTCACTTCAGTAATAACATTGGTATAAATAGGATTTTTCTGCATTGTCTGCGGGGTTCCTTGCATATGCATAATTACTGCCGTTGCATTGTATGACGCAGTAATACGACAGACCTCATCATTTTCTAATCCGGTAATATCATTCACAATTTCAAAACCACTTGAGAGTGCATAATCAATTACTTTAGGAGTATAACTGTCAACACTAAAACTTACCTTTTCAAAAAGTCTTTCACTCGCAATGGCATCAATAATGGGTTCAATTCGCTCCAACTCATCTGTATCACTTATAGTTGAACTTCCCGGGCGCGAAGAGAGTGCTCCAATGTCAATAATATCAGCGCCCTCCTCTATCATTACAATAATTTTTTCTATGGCACTGCTACCGCTAAAACGACTCTGCTTATAAAAGCTGTCCTCATTAGCATTAATGACACCCATTATCTTAGGTGAAGCGGGAGTATGTGCTTTTACATGTAAATTCAACTCTTGTGCTAAACCTTTTAAACCAAAAGGCTGTGCCAACTCTTTTTTACTTAAGATTTGAAGTTGCTTCGTTGTGGCAATCAAAAGTGCATTGACATGCTTTTCTTGTGCGGTTACCGTGCCTTTAGGCACCGCTAAATCTGCTCCAATAGAGAGTGCATCTTGTTTTAAGATATTTGCAGCTCCTACATGTAAATTTTCTATTTTAAAAAGGTGCGTCGTAGCTTTTGAAGCTAAAATAGAGAGCCCGCCGCCATCGACACCCAACTCTTTTAAATACCGTTTAATATCCAATTGAGGGGAAAGTTTAGTAATTAACATGGCCTCTCTTTAATAAGAAAGTCATCAACAGCATGGTGAGTACCGTACCCACGCGGGCATTCAATTCAATTAAGCGAAATGCCAGCTCAAATGCATCAAGCTGTGCTTGATTATAGATCATCGATTCGTTCACACTTCCTTGATGATAGAGTCCTTCAATTAGCTGTTTTGCTTCATGCTTTTTAAGACGCTCATGTGCTTTTATAAAATCAAACAGCTGCGTTAAATCCAACTGTCTGAGCCTAATGCTGACATCTTGAACTACTTTTTGTGAAACTTTTTTAATCATAGGAAGACGGGAACGAATAGTAGGTAGAAAAATTGACTTTGAAGGCGCAATTAAAATAAACTCAATATTTCTTGGAGGCTCTTCAAGTGCTTTTAGCAAAGCGTTCTGAGAGACCACATTAAAACTTAAAGCAGCTAAAATAATATATTTAGTTTTATCTTCACTGATATAAGCTTCAGCAATAACTGCTCTGGCATCTTCAACTTTAAAATCATCTCTCATAAAAGTAACAACACGAGAAGGTTTTAAAGATTCTTGGTACTCCTCACAGCTCTGCTCAATATTTTGAGCAATTAAAATATGACTCTTAAGCGTCTCAAGAGAGCTCATCAATCTCACCAAAGAGTACAGCACTTAACGTCATATCAAAAAGTCGGTAAAGCTGCAGTAGTTGAATATCAAGAAGGGGATCATAAGAGCGTAGTGTAAAAGCGTTGTGAGAATCTTCATCTAAAAGCCACAGATAACTGTTATTTGAACGCTTGGCAATATCGGCACGTTTATCATCACCCTTGCCAATATACCAAAAAAAGTATTGTGAATTATAGGACATATCAAGCATACTATCGAGCATATCAATAGACTCTGCCCCGGTAATTTGGTCATAATGAGCATAGATCTCATCAATATTGACAATAGGAATCATCGGACGATTTAACTTGATCTTATTGAGCGATGATGCAATATAACTACTAAACCAAGCCCGTTCATGATCGGTAATGAGTACAATAGTCTTACCGCTTATGATCTGCTCAATTGCTAATGATGTTGCAGGAATCCACGTAAAACGTGTCTCTTCCATCCAACTCATCGATGCTCCATCTTTTCTTATGGTTTCAAGCGTCCAGTTTTGCACTAAGAACCTCTACTTATCTAACTCGTAAGCACCATGAAGTGCTCGTACTGCCAACTCAGCATATTTCTCTTCAATAACCATAGAGACTTTAATCTCAGATGTTGAAATCATTAAAATATTGATGTTCTCATTCGCCATAGTGCAGAATGCTTTAGCCGCAACGCCGGTGTGTGACTTCATTCCTACACCGACAATAGATACCTTGCAAATATTCTCATCATAAGAAGCTTTTTGCACTTCATTGTTTGCTACAAAACCATCAATAACTTTTTTGGCATCAGTTAGCTCATCACCGGAGACGGTAAAGTCCATACTCGTACTCCCATCATGTCCTGATGTTTGAATAATCATGTCAATATTAACATCTTTTTCAGCTAAGGCACTAAAAATATCTGATGCAATTCCCGGTCTGTCCATAACACCTTCAAGTGAAATACGTGACTGTTTTTTATCGAGTGCAATACCGCTAACAAGTGGTTGTTCCATGATATTTTCTTCCTTTGTAATAAGTGTTCCCTCAGCATAACTAAAACTTGAGCGTGTCACAAGATTAACATTAAGTTTTTTTGCCAATTCAACGGAACGATTTTGAAGTACCTTCGCTCCTAAAGAAGCGAGTTCAAGCATCTCGTCATAAGAAATTTTATTCATCTTTTTTGCTTTAGGCTCAATGCGAGGATCAGTCGTATAGATACCATCAACATCCGTATATATCTCACACAAATCAGCATTGAGTGCTCCTGCAACCGCCACAGCTGAAAGGTCACTTCCGCCACGACCCAAAGTAGTAACTTTACCTTGGCTATTGACCCCTTGAAATCCTGCAACAATAACAATACTACCTTCACCAAGAGCATCTTTCATTGCCTTGGCATCAATACTCTCAATACGTGCTTTCGTATGTACAGCATCTGTTACAATACCTGCACGTCGTCCGCTCATTGAGGTCGCTTTATGTCCCATTGCATTAAGTGCAATAGAGAGTAGTGATGCGGTCACTCTCTCACCTGAGCTTAAAAGCATATCCATCTCTTCTTTTACAGGATTTGGAGTAAAAGATTCCGCATAAGCTACTAACTTATTAGTTTCTCCACCCATTGCAGAGACAACTACAACGACTTGATGTCCCTCTTCTACCGAAGCAGAAACACGATTGGCAACATTTTGAATTCTCTCCACATCACCAACACTCGTACCACCAAATTTTTGTACTATTAACATTTCTATAAATATCCCTCAGCTTTAAAATAGTCCAACACTTCTTTATAAATCGGTGCTTTAAAATGCGTTACATGTTTAAAAAGTTTTTCAATTTTCACAAATTTGTAACAAGAAAACTCTGGATGCTTTGTATCAATGTTGACCTTAGCACTCTTTTTAAGACGTACCAAATAATAACGCTGTTTTTGTCCGGCATACGGTTTCATTCTCTTAGCCACTTTACTGGGAAAATCGTAGCATATCCACTCCGGATATTTTGCGATTAGCTCAACTTTTTTAGTTCCAATTTCCTCTTTTAACTCACGGTACATCGCCTCTTTAGGCTTTTCACCTGCATCAATTCCCCCTTGAGGAAACTGCCATACGCCATTCATGTCAGAACGTTCTGCAATAAAGATTTTTTTAGACTTTTTATAGTCCGGTGCTAAAACAATAATTGCTACATTGGGTCGATATAACTTTTTTTTTGTCATAAACTTCACTCTTTTTTTTAATACGTGGATTATATTCAATTTGGCATTAAAATCAGTATAAAGAAGTTTTAAACAATCGTGAGTACTAAAATTTA
>CAYZUN010000008.1:35390-39349 GCA_964481625.1 uncultured Sulfurimonas sp. | reverse complement strand
CAATGGCGTAAGTTACTCTTCTTTTTGTATCCTCTAAAGAGCGATTTTAACCGCTCTTTATTGCTAAACTTCTTAATTTAACCTCATTTCTATTTTTATTACACTATGATTATATCGGTACAATAGGTGATAGCTTGATTATTCAAGAGGAAAGTCCGGGCTGCCGTAAGACAGGGTTCCATCTAACGGATGGCCGCAGTAATGTGAGGGAAAGTGCAACAGAGAGTAGACTTCTACATGTAAATGTAGTAACGGTGAAAGGGTGGTGTAAGAGACCACCAGTCTCTATAGCAATATAGAGAGCTTGTAAACCCAACCTAGCAGCAAGAAACAAATGGTTAGAGTCTTACAATTACTATTGTTTCGCTAAAGATGTTTAGTAATAAACATCTTAGATTAATTATCACCCTAGACAGGACCCGGCTTACGTTGTACCTACCTTCAATAAAGCCCTAAAATAGGCACTTTCAAGCTTTTTTATTTTCCAGTGTATCAGTATTGTGACAAAATAATGAAAAATTAGCACCTAAACTTATCTCTCTTTGAGTAAGCGCATGGCGTCTGCATTCATATCTTCAATACGGCAATTCTCATCGTACGGCCAATCAATATTTCCGTCTCCATTATTGTCCTTACCATCAAAACATTGATTTACGCTTGTGTCTATATCTTCTTTGATATTGACAATATAATTAAAACCCCAAAAGCTTATTAGGGGTGTGTAACCCAAAGTTACAAGCTCTTGTAAATATTTTTTTCTATCATCGAGATCTTTTCGATATCCAAAAATAGACTGTTCAATAGCCACAATAGTCTCCGCACCCGGGTTTAAATAGTGTGCCAATAAATCTGGCTGTGTTAAAGTATGTTCTTCTTTTGAGCCAATCCTTCCACTACCATTTACCCATACTTGAGTTGAATCCAGTTGTAAAATTGAGGCACTACGTGCATGCATATAATCAATAGAAGACTCTAAAGCAAAAGTAGTATTGGGCAAGCTTTTTTGTAAATGTTTTAGCCATTTTACCCGTCCATCAAGATCCATTCGTATAAAAGCATCTAAACGAATAAACTTTGGTTCAAAAATACCTTGTAACTTTTTCGCCTCGTTAAGATAATATTGTGCATAATTTCTATGAGATTCATCACAATAATTAAACGGTACAATATCATATGGTTGCCAAGCACTAGTTTTTAATGGTTTATTGTTTTTACCTACCGGTATATTTCCTGAAATTCCCCAGTCATATCCCATTTCAATACCAGCATATTCGGTTAAACCATTGTCAATAATATCAGTCATGTTGTTTTCCATATATTTAGGAAAAACTTTATGCTGTCCCTTAGTACTTGAAACAAATTGAAATGGAAGTTGTTCTGACATATCTCCATATTTCGTTTCTCTATTATTTTCATATAGTCCTGTAAAATTCCAAATTGCCGATCTGCTATAGCCGTTTAAACTCAACTCTTCACCAACTTTTTCAAGACTCTTTCGTAATGGAAATTTAGCTGTGTGTTCTTGTGACCACTGCCCTGTAAACTCCATAGACCATGCTCTGCTCTTATCTGATTCAATACCATCACGAACAGCAAAACTGACTGTTTGAATAGGTCGTAAATCTTTTTTTGTCGGAATATTTTTCTCTCCGTCAAGGCTACTATTTAATAACTCTTTATAAGGATAGAGTGTAAAAATCCACTTATCTTTGTCTGCAAAACGTACGGATACTGTAAGATTTAGCTTTCCTTTTGCCGCAATATTATTGTCACTAAGATCATACAGATAAGACCAACGAGCATTTTGTTCTTTTGCAATACTCATTTTTACATGTAAACGCTCTCTTTTGTGCTTCGAGTTTAAATTAAGAGAACTTCCTACTGCAAAATTATCATTGGTTGCAACAATCACAGGAGAGTAAACAAATTGCTCGTTTCCATCTTTATCATCTTTACCATAAGGAAAATGAAGTTCATATTTTGTGTTTGTATCGTTAATTTTAACAGTTCGTACTGCATTTGCCACGGCAAAGTAGTTACTACCATCTACATGAGCTTTACCGCCGCCTTCTTTCAAATAATTTTGTTCCGTAGTAATATCTCTCTCTTGTAGGTAGTGTTTAAAGAGTGGATTTAATATTTTTAAAACGTCAGTATCTCCAAAATTAATACCCGGTATTTTTAAAACCGGAAGTGCTTTTGTAGAATTACTGAGATTTCTAATGCTATACTTAACATCAAAACCACCACTTTTCAGTGCTATTGTATGCGAGACTTTAACGCGACTACTACGAGGACTATTATGAAATATACCCGAACCATTTGTATTGATTAAAAGAGTATTGTCACGATTTCTAGTAACACTAATATTCTTTCTCTCACTACTTTCAGCAAAAGTGATCTCCTCAAGATTCTTATATATAAAACCTCTGTCACCCGAGGCACAACCTTGATACGGTTTGGTATAGCGCAACATAAGACGATTTCCTTTTTTTGGATACGAATCATCTACACCCCAATTGCTGTTTAGTGCACGCACCCCGTAGTTAAACCGATTACCTATATTGAAAAACTCTTTACTAAGATCAATGACAATTTCACTATTAGATATCCAAACATAGGGATTTCCAAATGAATTTAAATCATATAGATAGCGCCATCCTTCCCAATTTCCAGAACCGTTCCTGCCTTCATATTTAAAAAGGTTACTCCCCTCTATTAAATAATCGGCACCTATTGCTTTTGGATTCTCTTTTTTACGAGTATAGCCCGTTCTTTTATTATTGTCAGTATCAAGGAATACCTGAAAATTTGCCTCGAAATGACCTGATATTTTCATAGAGTAGTAATCATAGTCACTATGATAACTCATCTCCACATCATGAACTTCACTCAAAGCAAACATAGGAGCTGCCAACACGGTTAATATCATAACTATCTTTTTCATTGTTATTCCTTGTTTTGATTTACGTTTATAAGTTTATCGGTAACGAGCTTAAAAAATTCTTCTATACCATTTAAAATTAAATAAATTCAAAAGGGAACGAAAAATAATTAGAAGTCTAAAATAGGGGGTTGCAGAATTTGGTTTACGTTGCGCCTGCTTAAGAAGCTTTTATGTCCTCAAGTTTTTTTAATGTTCGATGTAATGCATTTTCATAAAAATGTAATTTAGTTGGATCATAAATGGAGTAGCCCAACATTGCTTCATGTTGTATTTCTTCACTGCTTTTTTTCCAGTTGTTCCATAAGTGGTGTACGGTTTCCATCATGGAGACTGCAACTTTCAAATTATCTGGAGCACTCTTTGATGAGTCTGTGTATTGTAAAATTTTGATAATTCTGTCATCAACACCCCAATGTCTTAGCATCAAAGTTGAAACTTGTAAAGAAGTAGCACCGACTATCTCTAGCTCTGCAACCCACTCAAGAATATTGTTTTGAAGTTTTTCTTTAAAGAGGTCTACTTTTTTCTCTTTAATTAAAATTTGACTAATTAAAATTTTACCAATACCCGATAAAAAAGCAGCTAATTGTAATTCATTTGCATATTCAGGTTGCGTTGCACGTGTCCACTCGTTCATTAGATTCATCTGCATCATGGTATTAAAAATAAAGTCTTCTTCAGTAATTCCATAAGGATCAAGATTAAATTTATAATTATTTTGAATACCTACTAAAAGAGCAGTAGAGTAGATGGTAATCTCTCCAAGTTGTACACACGCAGAAGCTATTGATGTAATTTCTCGTTTCATACCATAAAAGGGTGTATTGATTAATCCAAGGATTTTTGCACTTAAAACGGGGTCTGTCTCAACGATTTTTATAACATCTTTTAGACTTCTATCTGGATTTAAACGTAGAATACTTAGCTGCATTACCGATGTTGGAAGAGGTGGTGTGGCATCAATAAGTCTAGTAACAAGTAACATTAAATAGCTTTTTCCTAATAATTATTT
>CAYZUN010000008.1:29670-35290 GCA_964481625.1 uncultured Sulfurimonas sp. | reverse complement strand
GAAGCTTTAATCTCTTTAAATTTACCCAAAACTCTATTTAATGCATTTTCATAAAGCTCAAAAGTGTCTGTATCATGAACGGCGTATCCTATTACCGCTTCTTGCTTAATCTCTTCATCTCTTTTTCCCCAGTTATGCCATATATTATGTACAGTTTCCATCATAGAAACTGGAATTTTCATATCGTCTGGAATACTGCTTGATGAGTCTGCATATTGCAGAATTTTGACAATATTTTCATTAACACCCCAATGTCGCAGCATAAGAGCTGAAACTTGCAAGGAAGTTGTACCGACTGTATCAAGTTCTGCAATCGATTCAAAAATATTATTGTAAAGTTTTGATTTAAATAGGGCTACTTTTTTCTCTTGAATCAATACCTGACTTATAACAATTTTTCCTATATCAGATAAAAAAGCGGCTAAACGTAGTTCATCAGCGTAAGGAGGTTGTACTGATCGTATCCATTCATTCATTAAGTTCATCTGCATTAATGTATTAAATATAAAATCTTTTTCACTGATGCCATAAGGATCAACATTGAATTTGAAGCTGTTGTGAATACTTGCTAGTAGGGCTGTCGAATAAATGGTAAGCTCGCCAAGCTGCACACATGCGGTAGCAATTGATGTAATTTTATGTCTCATTCCATAAAAAGGTGAATTAATTAAACCAAGAATTTTAGCACTTAAAATAGCATCAGTTTCAACTATTTTAATAACATCACCCAAGCTTCTATCTGGATTTAAGCGCAGTTCATTTAGCTGCATTATAGATTGTGGCAGGGCAGGGGTATCATTAATAAATTTAGTAGTAAGTAACATCAGAAACTTCTTTTTAACAAACTTAAATTAAAAAGTATTATACTGTAAATTACATTAATAAAAGATTAGCATAAGATTAACAGTTAATTAAGTATAATTTCTCAAAAAAAGAGGTTTGTGACGTAATGCTTTTTTCTGAATCCGGACGCGATACATCGCAAACATGCATTATGTTTGAGTATTTAAGTGACTCTGCTAAAGAGAAAGTTCTCTCTTTTAAAAATGTATCATCGCATTATGATCTCAATTTGGATGTATTACCACTTGCACAACTGCCTTATGGAACTATTGCTGAGTTTGAACAAGATGACATCGATCTTCAGGCATTAACGCAAATTGGGTACTACAGATTAGAATTTTAGACAATATGCCCTGGAATCCCTTCGCCGCTTTGTTTTAAAATAGCTTTTTTCTTCTCTACAATAGTACTAGCAATTTTTTTAACTTGTAAGCGCAGCCATTTATTGGTCTGTGTTCCCTCACGATAATCTGCCGGACCATACATGTGAATTCTGCCATCAATTCGTAAAGCATCAGCCTGTTTAAATGATTTCTCATCTTCGGCATAAACTGCAAAAGTAAGTCCGCCACTCTTTTTGACAACGGAAAAAGCAGGAATATCACTTGGTCCATCGGCAATGTAGATCATGTTAGAGAAGGGAATACGTCGATCCTCTTCGTCAATAAGTGAATTAACTTCGACATGCTCAGGGTGTTTATTGACCCCTTTGTTAATCTCAAATACTGCTTTGGTCTTGGTGGTGTTGTCAATAGCATAGATAATCTGTGAGAGCACGTCATCCTCTTCCATGTACTCACATGCCCAGACATCTTCTACAAGTGGTGCAATCTGTGAACCGTGAATAATTTCTGCAAGACCGGTACTGACAATATAGTGTTCAACTTGAATGGAAAAGGCACTGTAATCAGGGTTCGATTTAATCTCATTTTTAATAGATTGAAAAAACTCTAATGTTCCGGGAAAAAACTGCATCGCTTTACCCATTTCTTTAAGTTTTGCATTATTTAAATCAGGGAATTTTCCATTTTTAATGTAGGTGAGAATATGGTTGAGATAATAGATCTCTTTATTGACTTTATGACCTTGTTTCTCAAGCGCAATAGGCTTGGCATTGACCTCGCTCCAAAACTCCTGTGGGTCAATGTTAAAAGCTTTAAATAGCGGTGTCTGCATGTACTCTGAAATGAGTGTCTTATCAAAATCCCAAATCAGAGCAATACGATTCTGCTCAAACACTTTACTCATTCTGACTCCTTGTTGCCAATGCGTGTTGCGGTTAAAAATATATAATCTTTTCCCGTGAGTGTAACACGAAAACGGTGCTGCTGCAGGTACTTTTTACAAAAATAGATGTCTTTAATGACAAGTGACATCTCTGAATAGCTGTAGTTAGGTGCTTTGGCACCGTAGATCATCTCACCGTCAATCCATCGGCAGTTGGGAAAACCTAAAATGAGCGCGCCATCAGAAGTGAGATAGTTCTGAATTAAGGACATAAAGAGTGGCTTGAAGTCTACACCAGGACTCTGCAAGGTTCCAATGCTAATGATGAGATCAGAGCGCTCAAGCTCAAGGGCATTGAGTTGGTTGATGTCATGCTCAATCATTGTAACATTGGATTCACTAAAACGTTTTTGAGCGAATGTGATGGCAGAAGCAGAGTAGTCAACTCCTGTAAAGTGAATGTTTGAAAACTGCTCGAGTGAGAGGGTCTCTTTAATAATTTGAAATTCATCTCCGCCATTAATGCCAAGATTAAGAACATGGTGACGCTGAGAGATTTTTACAGCATCAAGTGCTTTAAGATAAGCCAATAAGAAGGATGCCTCTTCATTTTTATTGAGTGAAAAAAAGGTTGAATTTACGCCATATTTTTCAGTGATTTCTTTTACATGTATTTTATGAAAAGAATCATCGAGGTTGAGTTTTTTAAATCGTAGTATCACGGTATGTTTGCCTGATGGTATCGGTGTCAGCATACGACAAAATAGTAATTGCGCCAAATCAGTCCATGTTTTGTATCCGCGGTACAGATACGACGCTCCATCAAGTATTAGCATCTTTCCGGAATACGATACATCGCTAAAATCGGGGTTAAACACTTCAAAACTAATGATGCTGTGTGCATCGCAGTGGCGCAGTTGTTTTTGCAGTGCATTGACAATGTGGCGTAGTGGTTCAGTGGTATAACTATTCATTAATCTCTTCGCCATTTTTTAAAAAGAAATCTCCACCAACTTTTTTTTGCTTGGCTTTTTTGAAGCATCATTTCAACCCGCTCTCTTAGTGCTATAAGCTTAAGTGGTTTTATCAGATAATTATTATCTTTCATTGATATATCCCGCAAGTTCTCTAATTGCATCCTCGTTTTTAATGAGAAATCGTATCTCAATTCGCCTAGATGCCTCTTTGTCTTCTACACCTTGTTTTAGTATGGGTTGTGCGTATGAGCGGCCACTGGCACTAAGATATTTCTGAAATAGCAACTGATTGTCCGGATACTGCTCATAGAGAAACTCCATAACAGCAAGTGCACGCTTTTGTGAAAGTACGAGATTGTACAAGTATGAGCCATCAGAGTTGGTATGTCCTTCTATTGTTATGAGGTCTATATGAGGAGCTATATCTTCATCTTTTAGTAGTGTGTCAATGTATCGTCCAAGTGTCTGACGCAGCTCTTTTTTTGCTTTTGGTTTTAACTCCGAGCGACCTTGATTGAACAAGATATTAGAAGATAGACGAAGTGCGCCACTGCGCGGATCAATGAGCATGTTGCGCCCTAGCTTCTCTTTTAGATGTTGTACCACCTTGACCTTGATGCCAGTGAGATTTTTGATTTTTACACGGGTGAGATTAAGATCTTCAACAACTCTTTGATAGTCTCGTTTTTTAAGAAGAAGTGCTTTTTGTAATTGTACTAACTCCTTGTCTTTTAAGACAATAGTGTTCTCATCGCTCTTGCGTTTACTCTCTGCTTTAGCCAGTGCTTTGTGAAGGGTTTTTACCTTGTTTTGTGTATTATTTAAGTCAATATTTAGCATATCTACAACGTTCGACATTTTTTTCATGTCAGTGTCTGCTTCAAGAAGCATCTCTTTTAGTGTCTTAATTTCAGTGTGGCTTAGCGTTACTTCAGAACCCTGCTTCTCTAAGTCAACGTTTAGTTGTGCCACTGTTGTGTTGAGCTCATTTGCTCTGCTTTGAAGTAAGTCTATCTCTAAAATCAAGCGCATTTTACGCTCTCTTGATAGTTTAAGCTTCTCTTGTAACTGTTCTACCTCACTGCTCTTATTGGCGAGTTCTTTTTTATTTTTGCTCAAAGCTTCGCTCTCTTGTTGCAGATTAACACGAACGTTTTCTAAATTATGGCGCATTAACACACTTTTTACTACTATAGCACCAATAAGCAGGATAAAAACAAAGAGAACTCCTGCCATAAGGTCTGCATAGGAGATCCAGAAGTTCTGCTCTTCACTTACACTGTTTTTTTTACGAAACATAGTGCTATGTATCCTTATCTTTGTCTAACTCTGAGATTTTAGAGACTATCTGTGATGTCTCTGAGTCTATAAGCTTTAGAGTGTTTTGCAGTTTATCTAAAAACTTTGCATCAAAACTCTCAAGATGTCCATTTAGATTACTGCCAATGGTATCTAGCTGTCTCTTCATGGTCTCTATATTTTCTGTGACACCGCTATAGATACTTTCAATGTTTTGTACATTTAGAGCATTTAAGGTCACGCCTAGAGTGTTTACACTGTTTGCCAACTCTTTTGATATATTAACGCTATTGGCATACTGAGTAGATAATATCTGTCCTGCCTCATTTGTCTCACTGTTATGCTCTTGGAGTTTATGTGTCAGCTCTTTTATGTGCTGTATCATATCTGTAAATGAGTTTGCCATCTCTTGTTGCTGCGATATAAACAGGTTCAGTTTTTGCCTGCTTATATCTAAAATTTCACCAACTTTTTGGGCAGCATGAAGCTCTTGTTTTATGATGTTTTCAAAAACAAGCATTCTTTGCTCGAGAGTTCTATTGAGATTCTGTGTAAACTCTTGTGAAGAGATGTTCTCAAATACACTATTTAACTTCTCGAAATTTTCCATGCTCTTATGAAAATAGGTCTGCTCTATCTCCTCTTTGCCCCAAAAAAACTCCGTTGTCTCATTTTTAATAACAACGATATCTCTGTCAAACTGACTCAGTCCGCTTTTTTCAAAAAATATCCACCATATAGATAAAAATATACCATAAATAGATATATAAAATGCAGTACCAACACCACCTAGCAATACTGAAATTTCATGTTCGAGTGCCTCTGAACTTTGAGATGTAAATTCAGGCATGGACATTGCAATACTGATAAATGTACCCAAAATACCAAGTGTAGGAAAGATACCAGCCGCCACAGATGAGAAGTTCTCATTGCGCATATCTATAGAGAAATCCGCTAGAAAGTCATCAAGCGAAGAAGAGGCTTTTTGTGTATGACCTATTGTGAGTAGATTTTTATTTATAAATTTTACAAGAGCATCTTGAAACTCTACAAAATTGGATCTAAACTTACAGACAGCAATATAGGCATTATGAGACTTAAAAAAGAGAAATATAACAAAAATAGTACTCAACATAACAACACTATGAAGCTCAACACGAAAGTTGATAAGATTAAAAAAACCGGCAAAAGCAAAGAGAAGAAGTCCAAGCGGTAAAGAGATAAGCCACATATGCCGCACTGCACAGTTTCCATCTCTTTTTTTAATCTTCAAC
>CAYZUN010000008.1:0-29570 GCA_964481625.1 uncultured Sulfurimonas sp. | reverse complement strand
TTTATCATAGTTTTGAGATACAAAGTCCCAATTTATGAGTTTCCACCAATTTTTTAAATACTCAGGTCTTACGTTTCTGTAATCAATATAGTAAGCATGTTCCCAAACATCACATGTAAGCAGTGGTGTCAACCCATCTGTTATGGGTGTATTTGCATTGCTTGTTGTAACAATTTTGAGTTTTGCTTCTCTGTTTACAATAAGCCAAACCCAACCTGAACCAAAGTGTGTGACGGCTTTGGTGATAAACTCTTTTTTAAATGCCTCAAAAGAACCAAAAGCTTTCGTAATTGAAGCTTCTAGTGTAGTAGATAACTTTGTCTCTTTTTCAGAAAGTGATTTCCAAAAAAAGTCATGATTATATACTTGCGCAGCATTGTTAAATATTCCATCATCGGATTCTTTAATGATCTTAATCAAGCTGAGGTCTTCAAACTCTGTATCAACAATCAATTTATTGAGTTTATTGACATATGCTTGGTGGTGTTTATCGTGGTGATAAATTAAGGTCTCTTTCGACATAAAAGGTTCTAAGGCATCATATTTAAACGGTAATTTCATCAATTCGTGTTTCATAAATACATCCTTTTGATTTACTATTAAAAAAGTGTATAGTAAATTTCTTTTAAAATAGACTAGATAATATAATTATTAATTATTTTTAAACTAGATGCAGAATATTCAATATTCTAATTACATGTAAATTTACGTTGTGATTAAACCAAGTAGTGTTATCATCATTTTCAAGTAAATAGATATTGAGGTACGTATGACAAACCATGAGTTGATGCAAGAAGATTTAAAGTATATTTTTCACCCTTGTTCGCAGATGAAAGACCATGAAAAACTGCCGCTCATTCCCATCAAAAAAGCGAAAGGTTCTTACATTGAAGATTATGACGGGAACCGCTATTTAGACTGTATTAGCAGTTGGTGGGTGAATCTGTTTGGGCATAGTAATGAGTACATTAACTCTAGGATACGAGATCAACTTGAAGATTTAGAGCATGTTATTTTTGCAGGGTTTACCCATAAACCTGCTATTGATTTAGCACGGCGTTTAGTAGCACTGACACCTGAGCCGCTAAAGAAAATCTTTTTTGCAGACAACGGTTCAAGTGCTATTGAAATTTCTTTAAAAATGTCTTTTCAATACTTTAAAAACAGGGGAGAAGAGCGGCCGCTGTTTGTCTCCCTGCAAAACTCCTACCACGGTGAGACTATGGGTGCATTGGCTGTGAGCGATACGGGTCTGTACAAAGATATCTACAAAGATATTCTTATTAAAACTGTTCAGGCGGCATCTCCTGCATTAGTGAGTGAAGATGAGGCAATAGAAAGTATGCGTTCTGTTTTGCAAGAGCATCACGGCAAAGTCTCTTCTGTTGTGATTGAACCGTTAGTACAGTGTGCCGGTTCCATGCAGATGTATGGTGCAACATACATTGCCAAGTTACGTACTTTATGTGATGAGTTCGGTGTCTTTTTAATTGCCGATGAGGTTGCAGTGGGCTTTGGAAGAACGGGAACGATGTTTGCAATTGAGCAAGCAGGAATTTCACCTGATTTTCTCTGTCTCTCAAAAGGAATTACAGGTGGATACATGCCTCTTTCAGTGGTCATGTTCACCAACGACATCTACAACGCTTTTTACTGTGACTACAATGAGGGAAAATCATTTTTAGATTCGCATAGTTATACGGGTAATACTATTGCATGTGCAACAGCTAATGCGGTTTTAGATATTTTTGAGCAAGAGAATGTCATTGAAAATAATAAGAGCAAGATTGCATTTATTGCTAGGGAGACTGAGAAGTTTAAACGTCTGAAAAATGTCAAAGAAGTACGACAATGCGGAATGATTTGCGCCATTGAATTGCAAGGCTATAGTGCGCAAGAGCGTATTGGTTTACATGTATTTCAAGAAGCACTAAAGCAGGGCGTCTACATTAGGCCGTTAGGGCACATCATTTACTTTATGCCGCCATACTGTTTTAGTGAAGATGAGTTGTTAAAGATGATAGAGACTACTTATGAGATTGTGAATAAAATGCTTTGAGATTAAAATTACATGTAATAAATGATTATTTGATATAATAATGAAAAAACTCAAAGGAAAATAGTGCATTCACCTCTTGGCTTTGGAAAAAATTACTTTACTTTTTCATCCGTTTTGGCACATAGTGTGCAGAATAAACTTCAAAGCCAAATAGCAAAAGTCGACTCTTTAATACATAAGAAAATATCAAATCAAGAAGATAAACTTGAAGATGACGATCCTCCAATTGAAGTATTGATTTTATCTTATAGCTCTCTGCTAAAAGCTTGTCATTGCAACTGTTTTTATAAGTTAAAAACAAAACTGGCACTTCTAATTAACATATTTATACCCAGATGTCCATTTTATACTACCTGTTTTGCATTTCGTAGAACGGGTGTCCATCCTCCTCAAAAACTCTTAACAAACTAAATTATACAAATTACAAAAATATTAAATTATGAGGATATAATAATGTCTAAAAAAACGTATATAGTTGGTTTTCCAAGAATCGGAGAGCAACGAGAATTAAAAAAAGTATTAGAAAGTTTTTGGGCTAAAAATAGCTCATTTAAAGAGGTTGAGAAGGTTGCGAGTGAGTTAAAACTGCGACACTGGAACTATCAAAAAAATGCAAATATTGAGTTTATAAGCTCGAATGATTTTTCACTTTATGATAATATCCTTGACACTAGCATTATGCTTGGTGCCATTCCTAAACGTTTTGCTGATCTTGAAAATGAGGATCTTTACTTTTGTATGGCAAGAGGCAATAAGTTGAGTGTAGCAATGGAGATGACAAAGTGGTTTAATACAAATTATCATTATATTGTGCCAGAATTATCTTTAGAAGATGAGTACAAACTAAATGCTACAAAAATCATAGATGAGTATAAAGAAGCAAAAAATCTAGGGATAAAGACAAAAATAAATATTATCGGTCCCATCACTTATTTAGGGCTTTCTAAAAGAGTTGACGGTGGCGATACTTATGAGTTGTTAAGTAAAATACTACCTGTTTATGAAAAACTTTTAAAAGAGATTTCAAAGCTTGATGAAGAGATCACTCTTCAAATCGATGAGCCTATTTTTGTAAAAGATAATGCTACTAGAGTATTAAGCCTTATTAAACCAACGTATGACAAATTAACAGGTGTTAGCAACAATATCAACATCATTGTTACAACATATTTTGAGCATTCAAATGAAGCTACAAAAGTACTTGTGAATACTCCAATTTGGGCAATAGGTCTTGATTTTTTATATGGTGAGGAAAATTTTGACTCACTTGGCTTAATAAAAAAGAGCAATAAAAAGCTTATTGCCGGAGTTGTTGATGGAAGAAATATCTGGAAAAATGATATTATAAAAAGCAGTGAGTTTTTAAACAAAATTGCAAAAGTCATCAATAAAGAAAATATCATAATTAGTTCATCTTGTTCACTTTTACATACGCCTTTTACGCTTAAGTATGAAAATAACATGGAAAAAGAGATTAAAAACTGGTTAAGTTACGCTGTTGAAAAACTTGATGAAGTCTCTCTTGTTGCAAAACTGTTTTTTGATGGAATAGAGAGTTTAAATGCAGATGAAAAAGAGGCACTATCTCAAAACCAAAAAGCAAATAAAAGCAGAAAATCATCAGCTCTTATTCATGATAAAACTGTGCAAAATAGAGTTTCTAACTTAATTAAGCTAAATAGAGATGGAATATATGAAGAGAGAATAAAGCTTCAAAAAGAGCTTTTAGGCTACAAGGACTTAGCTACAACAACCATTGGATCTTTTCCCCAAACGCCTGAAATTAGAAAGGCAAGAAGAGATTTTAAAAATGGTGAAACTTCAAAAGAGATTTACGAAAATAAAATGAAAAGTTATATTGATAATTGTATAGCGTTTCAAGAAGAGTGCGGCATTGAAATTTTAGTCCACGGTGAACCTGAAAGAAACGATATGGTTGAGTACTTTGGCGAACAGTTAAAAGGCTACGGTTTTAGTCAAAATGGCTGGGTTCAGAGTTATGGAAGCAGATGTGTTAAACCGCCATTTATTTATGGAGATATTAGCAGACCTAAACCTATGACTGTTGATTGGATAACCTATGCTCAAAGTAAAACTGACAAAATTATGAAAGGAATGTTAACAGGCCCTGTAACTATTTTAAATTGGTCTTTTGTTAGAGATGATCTTCCAAAGGATGAAGTCTCGAAACAGATTGCAGTAGCTTTGAGTGATGAAATAAATGATCTTCAAAATGCTGGAGTTAAAATTATTCAGGTTGATGAAGCTGCCTTTAAAGAGGGTTATCCATTAAGAAAATATAAGATAAAAATCTATGAAGAATGGGCTGTAAGAGATTTTAAAATAGCTGTCAGTAGCGCAGGTATGAACACACAGATACATACACACATGTGTTACAGTGAGTTTAATGACATCATTAAAACAATTGAAAATATGGATGCAGATGTCATCTCAATTGAGACAGCTAGAAGTGGAAATGAGTTATTAAGAATATTTAAAGAGGTAGGTTACAGGCAAGAAGTTGGACCTGGCATATATGATATTCACTCTCCTAGAGTACCAAGTGTTGATGAGATGGTAAAACAGATAAAACTTCTTCTTAAAGTATTGCCAAAAGAACAACTTTGGATAAATCCTGATTGTGGATTAAAAACACGAAAATACGAAGAGGTTAAACCAAGTCTAGACAATATGGTTAAAGCCGTAAAAATTGTAAGAGATGAATTAGATAGATAACAAATACCAGGGGACAAGCAAGGCTAAAATGCAGACAAGAAAATTAAAGTAGATAATAGTAAAATCGTTTTGCCATCAAGTCAGCTGATATGCATAAAAAGGTTAAAAAGAAAATGATATTACAAAATGTTGTACCTTGGGGACGAAATTTAAAAGAGTACAGAATGATGTTTGCCTTAAGTGATGATGATCTTCGCTCAAATATACTTGGTTGCGGGGATGGACCATCTAGTTTCAATAAAGAAGTGACTGATAAGAATGGTTTTATTATTTCCATTGATCCCGTCTATCAATTTACAAAAAAAGAGATCAATCAGAGAATTTTGGAAACCGCCAAAATAGTTTTGGAACAGGTTAAGCAGAAGAAAAACAGTTTTATATGGAAAAATATCAGCTCAGTCAATGATCTTAAAACCATTAGAATGTCTGCAATGAGAGAGTTTCTAGAAGATTATGAACGAGGCAAAGAAGAAAAACGCTACATCGAAGCTTCACTTCCTAATTTGCCGTTTGAAGATAAAAGGTTTAATTTGGTACTTTGTTCACATTTTCTTTTTTTATACAGTGATCATTTTGATTTTGATTTTCATATTGATTCCGTTGTGGAAATGTGCCGTGTTGGGGAAGAGGTTAGAATTTTCCCACTGCTTGATCTCAAAGCAAATCCATCAAGTTATTTGGAAGCACTCATAAAGAAGCTCTTAGCAAATGGATATCAGTGTCAAATTGAAACGGTAGATTATGAATTTCAAAAAGGCGGTAACGAAATGCTGAAAGTTAAAAAAATATGACCGATGCAATATTTACCTTCTTAACCAAATATTATGTGTAATAATAATACAATTTTGTAGCTATATTAAGAAGATTAGTTTCATTTTAGAGTCTTGGTGGTATAATCGCCAAATATGAAATGGACTGAATTACATGTATAATTTATTTGAATATGAAAATACACTATAATGTTTCGCTATTTTTTTGTAGTATTAACACTGTTTTTGTTACAAAGTAGTGCTGATGAGTGGAAACCTGTAAAAAGCGTTTCTTTAAAAAAAGATCAGCTTGAAAGCATTGTAGTTAAAAGCAGTTCACTACAGAAACTTTTTGAGTTTCGGTGGACACTTTATAAAAATGGGTCACTTGTCATTTTACGTTCTTATGACGATTTTGTAGCGCAAAACATGCTCAATTTAAGGCATAAAAATAGAAGTTTCAAAGAGGAACTTCTTTCAAAAGGATTGGATCATAAAGCAGTACCCTACCTTTTAGTGACATTTAAAAGTTTTGATTTTAAAAAGAATGAGGCACTTTTTGACATCTATCTTAGTGATGATGATGAGAAAGTATTTTTACAATTAGGGAGAACAAGCAGGCAATGATAGAAAAAGTTGAGAGTGAAATTATTAAACTTGTTGATCAGGTCGGTTACAGTGAGGTTACAAGGCTTTTTAAATCGTTAAGCGGCGGTAAACGTCTTCGTGCCAAACTTATTTTAAAAATTGCTGCTTCACATCCTCAAGCTGCGACCCTTGGAGCTATTATTGAACTTATTCATGCTGCAAGTCTGTTGCATGATGATGTGATTGATGATGCCTCCGTGCGTCGTGGTGTCCCTTCTGTGAATGCGACTGAAGACAGTAAAACTGCTGTGATGCTGGGAGATGTGCTCTACTCCAAAGCGTTTAGCGAGTTGATTGATTATGAGCGTGACGTTGCAAAATGTATCTCAAATTCGGTGACATCACTCTCTGTTGGTGAGATGATGGATGTAAAGATGGCTGAGACATTTAACAGTGATGCTCAAGTTTACATGGATATGCTCTATCTAAAAACGTCAACACTTATTGAAGCATCAGCATCAGCTGCTGCAATGCTTGCGGGCAAAGATGCTGAAGCTTACGCACTGTATGGAAAAAATCTAGGCTTGTCCTTTCAGATTATTGATGATATTTTAGATATTGTCTCTGATGAAGAGACTTTAGGAAAACCGGCAATGAATGATTTTGTTGAGGGAAAATGTACGCTTCCGTACATCTATCTCTATGAAGCGTTGGACGGTGATGATAAAGAGCGGCTAAAGAGCTACCACACTAAAACATTGAGTAGTGATGAAAGTAACTGGATTAAAGTGAAAATGGATGAACATAAAACCATTGAACAATCCTATATGCTAGCTCGTCAATTAAGTAATGAAGCAATAAAAGCCGTCTCAGGTGATGTAGAGCTTATTGCTATTATTGAAACCATGATGAAAAGAAACTATTAATGCACTACCTCATTATTAGTTTTACACATAAAAACTCGACATTGGCTATTCGAGAGAAGTTAGCGTATCCTGAAGAGAGTCATAAAACAGGTTGTTTAGCAAAACTTAACTCACTCTCTTGTATTGAAGAGTCCATTCTTCTTTCTACATGTAATCGCATGGAAATTTTTTGTTACTGCAGTAACATCGAATCTGCAACAGATCATATTTTTACACTCTTAAACAACCGTTCCGGAATTTCTATAGATGAGCTGCAGAGCAGATCGGATATCTTTGATGATAAAGGTGCTGTTTATCATCTTTTTAGTGTGGCAAGTTCATTAGACTCTTTGGTTGTTGGAGAGACTCAGATTGCCGGACAGTTAAAAGATGCATTTCGTTTTGCTTACGATAACGGTTTTTGTAATCATGAGCTCTCACGCGCTATTCACTATGCGTTTAAATGTGCAGCAGAAGTGAGAAACTCAACAAATATTTCATCAAATCCTGTCTCAATTGCCAGCGTTGCCGTGGCTCAAGTAAGAAAAGATGCCGAAGAGCTTGATGGTAAAAGAGCCCTGGTTATTGGTGCAGGGGAGATGTCATCACTCACGGCAAAACATCTAATCTCTCATGGTGTAGAAGTGACGATGATGAATCGAACACGAAGCAAAGCAGAAGCGATTGCATCAGAATTTGGTACCAAGGTACGTGATTTTGAAGAGCTGTATGATGCGGTAAACGAGTATGAGTTGCTCTTTACCTCAACAGGCTCTAAAAATCCGATTATTACCGATGAACATATCAATAGATGCAGTTTTAAGCGTTACTGGATTGATATGGCAGTGCCACGTGATATTGACTGCAGTGATTTAGAAGATATTTTGCTCTACCAAGTTGATGATTTAAAGAGTATTGTTGATGAGAACCTTTCTCTTCGTGAAGAAGAAGCTACACTCTCTTATACGACTGTAGCACGACATGTAAAGCTCTTTTTTGAGTGTCTTAAACGACTCTCAGTCGAGCCAATTATTAAAGAGATGTATAAGCGCGCTTATAAGGCATCAAATGATGAGGCAACCCGAGTTATTTCTAAAGGATTTATTCCCAAAGAATATGAGCAAGAGGCAGTAAAGATGGGAGAGCAGGTTGTTAAACGTTTTTTACATGATTTAACAAATAAAATTCGCGCTACATCACAACAGAAAGATTCAGATACATTAATTGAGGCACTGAACTACATACTCGATACCAAAAGAGACCGCCTGGCAAGTTGTGAACAAAAAATTGTAAAGGAGAGCAATGAGACGCTCTAAAGCTTATATTCCTACAACTAAAGAAGTTCCAAATGATGCGGTACTTAGCAGTCATATTTTTTTAAGCCGTGCCGGTTTTATTGCTCAGGTCTCTAGCGGTCTGTATAATTTTTTGCCACTGGGCAAAAAAGTCTTAAAAAAGATTGAAGCAATTGTTAATGAAGAGATGGAAGCTATTGGTGCACAAGAAGTTGACCTTAGTTTTGTAACACCTGCGGAGCTATGGGAAGAAAGCGGACGTATTGAGAAGTTTGGTAAAGAGCTATTACGTTTTAAAGACCGCAAAGGGAACCTTTTTGTTTTAGGTCCGACACATGAAGAGATGATGGTCAATTTGGTGCGTAACCGCGTAACAAGTTACAAACAGCTTCCTTTACATCTTTACCAAATCAAAACGAAATTCCGTGATGAAGCGCGTCCGCGTTTTGGACTGATGCGTGGTCGTGAGTTCATCATGAAAGATGGCTATAGTTTTCATGCTTCAGAAGAAGATTTAGACCGTGAATTTGATATGGTTGAAGCGTCGTACAAGCGTATTTTAGAGCGTTTAGGTCTGGACTTTCGTGTTGTTGAAGCCGATAGCGGTGCTATTGGCGGTTCAGGTTCAAAAGAGCTAATGGTAATTGCCCATAGCGGTGAAGATACGATTGCTGTTTGTGACAGCTGTGAGTATGGTGCCAATGTTGAAGCAGCCACGAGAAGTGAAAGAGAAGCAATTCCTGAGGCTCCTGAAGCAGAATTCAATAAGTTCACAACACCTAATGTCAAAACGATAGATGAACTCTCCAATTTTTTTAAAGTTGACCCATATTATCTGGTAAAAACGGTAGCTAAACGCGCGATATATGAAGAGGGAAGTGATATTGTTCTTTTCTTTTTACGTGGTAGTGATAACTTGCAAGAGGTTAAAGCAACCAATGCGATAAGCGCATTGGAGTTAATTGATGTCAGTGAAGAGGAACTCCGTGATATTGGTCTTATCCCGGGCTTTATGGGACCGCTTGATATGACTACATGTAAAATTGTTTTAGACAATGAGTTGAAAAATGCAGCATCAATGATTTGTGCTGCAAATGAGAGTGATTACCACTATGTCGGTGTTGACTTCAGTGTCCTCAAAGGTGCAGAGTTTTATGATCTTACCGAAGTACAAGAGGGCAATGGATGTCCACATTGTAGTGGAATGCTCTCTTTTACGAAAAGCATTGAAGTTGGACATATCTTTAAATTGGGAACAACCTATTCTAAAGCACTAAAAGCTGAGTTTCTAAATGAAAAAGGGCAGGCTGAGCCTTTTATTATGGGAACATACGGTATGGGAATTAGTCGCCTGGTCGCTGCAATAGTTGAGCAACATAATGATGAGAATGGTTGTATCTGGACGAAGACAACGGCTCCATATCTTGTTAACGTAATGATTTCAAACATAAAAGATGACAATCAAGTGTCCTATGGTGAAGCGCTGTATGAGAAATTGAAGCAACATGGTGTTGAAGTGATGCTTGATGACCGAAAAGAGCGTTTTGGTTTCAAAATGAAAGATGCGGAACTTATTGGTTTTCCCTATACTGTCATAGTTGGTAAAGAGCTCGTTAATGGAGAGGTTCAGCTTATGACTCGTACAACACTTGAGAAAGAGGCACTTTCAGTTGAGACTGCTTTTGAAGTAATTCTAAAACGGATAGAATCGTGATCTATTTTTTAATCTATCTCTTTTTGGAGGTAGTGATTTCAACGAATATCGCTTCAGCAATTGGCGGTATTACTACATTTTTTGAATTGATCTTGAGTGCAATGGTGGGTATTATTTTACTCGTAAATTTTCGTACGACACTAATTAAAAACTTACAATCAGTTTCACGAGATCAGATTGATCTGCAACGTTTCCAAGAACTGAATCTCTTTACGATTTTTGGTGCATTTTTACTGATTGCTCCGGGATTTTTAACTGACATTATTGGTATATTAATGCAGTTCAGTGTTGTTGTGAGTATGTTGGTTAACCGTTTTTCGGCAAAATACAGCCCTAATAAGAGAAATACTTATCACCATAAAAAGGAAGACAATGATGTCATTGACGTGGAAATTATTAACGACGACAGTACTACTAAGCTCGACATTGATGAGCGCGACAAACGCTGAAGTTGAGAATTTTTTAAAAAAAAGTTTTTCAAAAAAACCAAATATCAGTTCATTAGAGATTAAAGTTTTAGAGAAAAAGCCTCTAAAAGAGCCAAAAGGATGGGATGCTTTTATTGTTAACCTCACTGCAACCGTAAAACAGGGTAAAAGTGAGCGTCCAATTTCTCAAAATATGATCTATTTTGCTAGTGGCAGTGTGATTACGCCTGAACTTATTGATATGAAAACAGGTAATCATCTAAAAAATACGATTGCTCCGGAGTTTAGAGCAGAATATTATGATAAGGCGCATTTGATCTCCGGAAGTGACGCTTCAAAGCATAAAGTAGTTATTTTTTCAGATCCGCAGTGCCCATTTTGCAAAACTTTTGTGCCGGAGTCGATTAACTACATGAAAAAGTACCCAGAGACATTTGCAGTCTATTATTACCACTTTCCATTAGCATCACTGCATCCTGCAGCAGTTCAAATTACTAAAGCGGCAATTGCAGCAGAGCTTAAAGGGGTTAAAGATATTGTACTAAAGATGTACAACACTAAAATTGGTTCGCGTGAGACGGATGAGAAAAAAATTGTTGATGCGTTTAATAAAGCAGCGGGAACAACTATTACAGTTAAAGATATTCATTCTCAAGAAGTTCTCAAACATACAGAGCATGACATGAATGTTGCATTAAACATGATGGTTAACGGTACACCAACGATGTTCTTTGATGGCAAAAAAGACGCTTCAAAGAAAAAATATAAAGAAGTAAAGGTTAAATAATTGATGGATAAGCTTATTATTGCAACACGCGGAAGCAAACTCGCACTCTGGCAGTCAGAACATATTAAAGCAGTTTTACAAGAGCAAAACCCGGGACTTGAAGTAGAACTCAATGTCATCATTACAACGGGCGACAGAGTTCTTGATGTTTCACTCTCTAAAATTGGTGGCAAAGGGCTCTTTTTAAAAGAGCTTGAAGAGGCAATGCTTCGCGGTGAGGCACATATTGCGGTTCATTCACTTAAAGATGTTCCTGCTGTGATGCCGGAAGGGTTTACCCTCGCGGCTATTACAGAGCGTGAAGATGTTCGTGATGCACTTTTAAGTGAAAAATATGCTAATATTGATGCCTTACCAAAAGGTGCAACGGTAGGAACATCATCACTTCGTCGCAAGATGCAATTAGCTCGTCTTCGTCCTGACTTAGTTATTAAGGACTTAAGAGGAAATGTTGATACCCGTATTCGTAAATTAAAAGAGGGTGAGTTTGATGCCATAATTTTAGCGGCTGCTGGAATTAACCGTCTTGATCTTAGCGGTTCAGTTGAGCATTTTTACCCGATTTCACTCTTTGAGATGATTCCATCGATGGGTCAGGGTGCTTTAGGTATTGAAGCGATTAATGACCCTGAAGTCGTTGCTATTGCCGCACGTTTAGAAGATGAATACAGCCGTATTGAGACAACAATCGAGCGTGATTTTGTTGAGATGCTTGAGGGTGGTTGTCATGTGCCAATCGGTGTAAATGCCAGCGTGCTTGAAAATGGTGATGTTGTTGTTAAATCACTCTTAGGTTTGCCAAGCGGAAATGAAGTTCTCGGTGAGACAAAAATCGGTAAAAAAGAGGACTATAAAACCTTAGGTTCTGAGATGGCACAGCGTCTAATTGACAAAGGTGCGAGAGAACTACTAGAGCGTGCAGATAAAGAAGCTTCACAAGAGTAAAGGAAATGTATGCAACATACTATTGAGCTGCTAAAAAAGCACGATATGCTAAAGGTCATTGATGAACCTTTAGATATCTATTTAGAGATCCCTCATATCGCCTATGCCGAAATCAAAAAACCGTTAGCAAAAGCCCTCCTGTTTACCCACCCCATAGACAAGAAAAATAATAAAACGTTTGACACTCCTGTACTTATGAATGTTTATGCTTCGTATGAGCAGACAAAGCTTCTTTTTGGACGTGATATTGAAAGTATTGCATCTGATATTGAAAACCTGCTTCACATAAAACCGCCAAATTCTTTTATGGATAAAATAAGCATGTTGGGGGATCTTTTTGCACTAAAAAATGTTTTTCCAAAACGTTTAGAAGGCAAGGGTGATTGTCAGCAAGTCATTCATAGCGGTAGTGATGTCAACCTCTATGACTTGCCAATACTAACCACTTGGGAACAAGATGGCGGTCCGTTTATTACCATGGGTCAGGTTTATACGCAAAGTCTTGATGGCAAACTTGCCAACCTTGGAATGTACCGACTTCAAGTGTATGATAACAACCACTTAGGAATGCACTGGCAGATTCATAAAGATGCCTCACATTTTTTTGACCAGTACCAAAAGGCGGGTGTTAAAATGCCTGTTTCTATTGGTATTGGAGGCGATCCAATCTATACATGGTGTGCTACGGCACCGCTGCCATATGGTGTGAATGAGTTACTTTTGTATGGATTTGTTAAAAAACAAAAAGCGCGTTTAGTAAAATCGTTGACTAATGATATTTATATTCCAGAGGGTGTTGATTTTGTCATTGAAGGGCTTGTGGATCCAAGCGAGCTGAAGATTGAAGGACCATTTGGCGATCATACGGGTTATTACACCCTTGAAGAGCCGTACCCGTGTATGGAAGTGACGAGTATCAGCCATAAGAGAGAACCGGTGTTTTTAGCAACGGTTGTTGGAAAACCGCCGCTTGAAGATAAATATATGGGTTGGCCGACGGAGCGTATCTTTTTACCGCTGTTAAAGACAACAGCACCTGATTTAATTGACTACCACATGCCTGAAAACGGGGTGTTCCATAACCTTATTTTTGCAAAGATGAAGCCGCATTACAAAGGACATGCAAAACAGTTTATGCACGTCTTTTGGGGTGCAGGACAGATGAGTTTTGTCAAACATGCCATTTTTGTAGATGAAGAAGCCCCGGAACTGACTGATTATGAAGCGTTAAGCCGTTACATCTTAAATCGTTTTAATGTGTCACGTCTGTTTATTTCAGAAGGCATTACCGATGCGCTTGACCACTCTAGTCCTGAAGAGTTAGTTGGTGGAAAATTAGGTGTTGATGCAACCGCACCTAATGATAATATTCGAGAAATTACAGCACTTTCTGATGAGATACTGTTTGAGAAAATACATGGTATTGTTCCAGAAGTCATCGGTTTAAAGCAGTATATGTCTGATACTAAAAATCCAATTACTGTTATCACTATAGATAAAAAAAGACCGATTAAAGAGTGCTACAGTACGCTAGAATCGCTGCGGGAACATCTGAAAATCTTAATTTTTGTTGACTGTGAAAAAAATGATCTCAATAATGCGTACATGCTAGTATGGCGTATTGTCAATAATATTGATGCGCAGCGTGATGTTACTATTGTTGAGGATGTCATCTATATTGATGCAACCAACAAAAGTGTTATTGATGGATTTAAAAGACGGTGGCCAGATGATGTTGAGTGTACATCAAGTGTGGTTGAGAACCTTAAAAAAAGAGGTATTTGGGACTTAGATGCTGATATAGAAAAACAGATGCAATTATAGTTAAGAATTTTATTAGAGATTATGATGTATCATTTGTAAAATCTAAAAGAAGGTAATTACATGAAAAAATTAATTTTGTTAACAGTTTTTATTACTCTTGCTTTGCCTTTAAGCGCCAAGCCGTATTTTAAGGGTCAAAAAGAGTATCTGAAAAAGTGTCGATCGTGCCATGGAGGTAGTCGAGTCTTTGTTCCCAAGTACACTGTTGATCGTTGGAGAGAATTGCTTGATAACAACGGCACAATGCTTGCCGATTTACATGTAAATAGTAAAGAGACGAAAGAGTATTTCAAAAGCAGTCGATATTTAAAAAAAATCAATTATATAGAAGCTTTTATCGTGCACTTTTTACAAAACAACAACAACACCTCTAAATAACATTCCTGCACTCGCTTCAAGTTAGGGTAAAATAGCAAACTTTTTTTATTTTTAGGATGAACAATGGAAAAAATGTGGTCAGGTCGCTTCAAACAAAGCGCATCATCGCTTTTAGATGAATTTAATGCTTCAATTATGTTTGATAGACGATTGTATAAAGAAGATATTGAGGGTTCAATCGCGCACGCTACGATGCTGCAAGCTCAAGGTATCTTAACTGCCAAAGAGTTAGCTGCAATTAAAGAGGGAATGGCTCAAGTCCTAAGTGAAATTGAGAGTGGCGAGTTTGAGTGGAAAATCAGTGATGAGGATCTGCATATGGCTATTGAGAAGCGTCTCACTGCCATCATTGGTGATGCAGGTGCAAAACTGCATACGGCTCGCAGTAGAAACGATCAAGTCGCTGTTGATTTTAGACGTTATGTGATTCGTAAAAATGTTGAGATTGCGCAATTAATTAAAGAGTTAATGGAAGTAATTATAACCATCGCCTCAAAACATACTCATACGCTCATTCCGGGGATGACTCACCTTCAACATGCGCAACCCATTAACTTTGCATTCCACATGCTGGCATATACCTCAATGTTTAAACGTGATATCGAACGGTTTAAGCAGAGTGCTGAACGCAATAACGTCTCACCGCTTGGATGTGCGGCACTTGCAGGTACTCCGCATAATGTTAATCGAGAGATGACGGCAAAAGAGCTGGGTTTTGATAGTGTGAGTATTAACTGCCTCGATACCGTCAGTGATCGTGATTTTGCTTTAGAGATTTTGTTTAATATCTCAACGATGATGATGCATATTTCACGTTTGAGTGAAGAGATCATTATGTGGTCAAGTTATGAGTTTGGTTTTGTGGAACTCAGTGATGAGTACGCTACGGGTTCATCTATTATGCCGCAAAAGAAAAATCCTGATGTTCCAGAGCTTTTACGAGGGAAAACAGGACGTGTGAACGGAAACCTCATTTCACTGCTTACCGTAATGAAAGGATTGCCACTAGCGTATAATAAAGATACGCAAGAAGATAAAGAGGGTGTTTTTGACAGCATTGATACCGCGGAACTCTCTTTAAATATTTTACGTGAAGCATTAGCAACTATGCAAGTCAAAAGCGAAAATATGACCAGTGCTTGTAAAAAAGGGCACTTAAGTGCAACGGATTTAGCGGATTATTTAGTAGTGCATTGCGATGTACCATTTAGAACGGCACACTTCATTACTGGAAAAGCAGTGGCACGCTCTGAAGAACTTGGTATTGATATTAGTGAATTGAGTTTTGAAGAGTTACATGTAATTGATGAGCGAATTGAGTCAAATATTATGCCAAAACTTCAACTTGAAAATTCCATGAATGCTCGAACCTCGCAAGGTGGTACGGCTATAGTTCGTACCGTAGAGCAGCTTGTTTATTTTGAAAACTACTTAAAGGAACTTGTTTTATGAAAATTACCGTAACACATCAAGAGGGAATGAAATTTGAGGCTAAGACTGCTAAAAGCAGCTTTATAATTGACTGTCCTGTTATTTCACCTGTTGAGTATTTTTTAAGTGGATTAATTACATGTAGTGCTACCGACCTGATTCTAATGCCAAAAAAACAGGGCTATGATGTGACTAACCTGAGCGTTGGGGGTGAGGTAGTACGGGTACAAGAGCATCCAAAAAAATTTGAAACGATGCATCTGAACTTCTCATTTAACTCATCAGCTGATGATACATTGGCTGCGCGTTGGGTGATGGCATCGCTTGAGACCTACTGCTCTACCATCAATACGGTTCGAGATAGTGTGAAAATTAGTTATACGATTGTGCATAACGGTAAAACTATCAAAGAGAACGAGACAATGATTAGTGGCGAGGGAAGCAGCACGAATTTCGGCGATATTGGCGGTTGCCCTTCTTAAATATTTAAGACTTCTGCATTAATTCTACACAGTGATGTGCTACAATCCAAGGTAGATAAATGTATGGAGTCATGTAATGGTAGATATTCTTTTTTTAGAAGATGACAAACTTTTGGCTCAAAGTGTTATTGAAATTTTTCGGAATGCTTCTTACAGTTTTGATTGGGTTAAAGAAGGTGATGAAGCTGCTGATAGTGCTTATGATACAAAGTACAAGCTCTACCTTTTTGATGTTAATGTCCCGGGAATTAATGGGTTTGACCTTTTAAAATTTCTACGCGATAATGGTGACACTACGCCAACGCTCTTTTTAACATCGCGCAATCAAATTGAAGATTTAGAACATGGGTTTAAGGTTGGTGCCGATGATTACATTAGAAAACCTTTTGACTTGCATGAACTGCTCATTCGTATTGAATCCAAAATGCCAAAAACACAAGAACAGCACTTTTCTGAAAATTTTTCTATTGATGCTCCAAATTTAACTATTTGTTGTAACGGTATTGCAAAAAAAATTCCTTCTAAGGAGTTTGCACTTTTAACATATTTATGTAATCATCAAAATAATTTTTTAGTACCCGAAGAAGTTATTGGTATGCTCTACAAGGAGAAACGAATCTCCATTGCAACATTTCGCACTTATATTAAAAATCTTAAGCGTCACCTTGATGGATGTGCGGTAATAGAAAATTTAAAAGGAGTTGGTTATTGCTTTAAAATCGTATGAAAAAAATAGCTTTTATCGCTTTTTTATAATTTATATCAGCGTCTTTTTACTACTTTTTTTGGCACTGAGCGCACTCTATTACTATAAAGAAAAAAATCGATTTTTTCAAGAGAAAAAAGTTAAAAACAGACTCGTTTACTCAGAGTGTCAGCGACTAAAGAAAATTCTAGGTACCGATGATGATTGTGAAATGAAACTGATTGGAAATATCAAAGAGTTAGAAAATACTTATGTAGAGATTGCCATTGTATTGGCGCTCTCGTTGCTATTTATTTTACCGACGGGTTATTTATTGGCGTTAGTGTCTCTTCGTCCCATGCGAGAATCAATTGACACGATAGACAGCTTTATTAACGGTATTGTGCATGATATGAATACACCCTTAAGCGTGATTAAACTTAATGCTCAACTTATGCAGTTACAGTTAAAGCAAGAGCGTTTAAAAGAGTATAACAGCCGAATTCTTCAAGGTATTTCTGATGTAGAGTCCTTAGAAGAGCAGCTTCTATTTAGTTTGAAAGCGGAGCGATATATTCTTAAGAGGAGTCGATTTAATCTGTATGCACTCTTAAAAAGCAGACTTCCATTTTGGAATGATGTTCGTGAGAATATACATGTAAATTTAAAAGGGTCACATTTACATGTAGATGCCGATGCTCAAATCATAAAGCGTATGATTGATAACATTGTACTTAATGCCATTAAGTTTTCGCCTAGAAATGCGGAAGTAAGCATAACACTAGAAGAGGGAACCCTTATTATTGAAGATAGCGGTGTTGGCATTAAAAATACTAAAGAGATATTTATGAAGTATTATCGCGAAGATCAAAATACAAAAGGATTAGGCTTAGGTCTTTTTATTGTCAAATCCGTTGCTTCGCTTCATAATCTGGATATAACTGTTGAATCGACATTAAATATCGGCACCCGATTCATAATAAATTTAAAAAATATTAAAGTTGCTTAAATGAGATATATTATAATTTTACTGCTTTTAATACCAGTACAAGCTTCTGAACTTACTTTTACGACGTTACGATTAGAAGCGCGCACACTCGCTTTAGTTGAATTTAAAAAGTTATATAAAAAGCGCCAAAATATTCATCGAAATTTACGGCAGGTGCTTAAACACTCTCGTGCAAAAAATTTACAGAAAAACCAGCTCTCTTTTTTTCAGCCAATGAATGCAATGGCATATGAAGAGGATCATCTCATAGAAGTCAGTAATGTTTATGTAACAGGTGAAAATCCATGCGCTGATGATTGTCAACCGTTACCTGATGATGGTGAAATTGGTATTAGTACCGGTATTGATGCTGACGAAGTTCTTAAAGAAGAAAGCGGTATTCGTTATAACGTTGTCAGCCCATGGGCATTGCGATGAAAATAGCATTTGCAATATTCTTTATTATGCACGTTGCGCTTTGTTCTGATACATCCATAGATGCTGTAGACATTAAATTAACAGGAATTCTGCATAATGAAGCAGAGCGGATGTCAGGACGCTTTGGTGATGAGACGTTACCGAGCCAAACCAATAGTTATAGCTCCTTATATGCACATCTTTTAGTAAATTATGACTTTAATGAGAATATCTTTGTATCGTTGGGTGCTAAAGGAAATAGGGTTCTTGATGAAGACACCTACACAATCCCTATGTATTTGCGAGGGAAAATGACCTCAGAGAGTATTGATCAAGCCATAATCAGTGAGGCATCAATTAATTATGATAACGAACTCTTCAGCTTAAATATAGGGCGTCAAAATGTCAATTATGATTGGCTTTTAGGAAGTATTGATGGTATTTTAGCAATGCTTGGTAGTGATGATGAGATGAGTTTACGACTTTTTTGGTTTGAAAATTATGTCAATCTTCAATATAACTATTACGCTAAAATTAATAATATTAATGCCAATAAAGGAATGTACGGTGCCGTAGCAAAGGTCAATAAAAATGAATTTGAACTTTCTTTATTTAACTATTATGTACAAGATTTACGAAATATTTTGGGTGGACACATTAACTACATCTATAACAACTTGGGTATAAATATCAGCTATACATCAGCTACAGCTTTAGATCTAGCACTGTATGATTATGATGAAAGCTTTTTAAATGGTTCTATTGAGGTACTCTACTATCAGCACTATATTGAAGCCGGGTTTTCCAAAACAGGTGAAAATGGTCTGCTTGCTATGATTCAAATGGGAAGTTTTATGTTTGGACAATTTTATCTTAGCAATCAAGTAGATAGACAAAATGCTCTTAATGGATTTTTAAAGTATATTCATGCCAATAATAGATGGCGCTTTGAGCTTATCGGGGGTGTGAGTAGATATGACAATAGCTTTATTGAGATACAAAAAGCTCTAAGCTCCAAAGAAATTGATGTCTATGTAAAATATAAGTTTAACAAGAATTTCTCTGTTGATCTTGGGGCGATGATTATGGATGTAGATGAGAGAGATCCTCTACAAGTAGATCAGAGCTTAATCATGCTAAATATGGTATTTAATTATGAAAACTATTAAACTGTTTTTTTATACAACTATTATTGTTACAGCATTGATTGCCGCACAAAATATTTTAAAAGAGGTACTTTTAATGTATCAAAACAATACCTTAAAAGAAAATGTTTCTGCAGTAGCATTTCTGGAATCTCAAGCCATACAAGGTGATGTCAATGCATCTTTTTTACTGGCAATTGCATATAGTAATGGAAAAGCAGGGCGTATTGATATTGTAAAAGCAATGCATTGGTATAAAGTCTCTGCAAAGCATGGTGATGCCGATGCCATGCTAATGCTTGGGTGGTTGTACTATAACGAGTCAAAAAACTTAGAATTGAATTTAAAAAAAGCACGTTACTGGTTTAGGCTTGCAGCAAGTAATGGTGTTGAAGAAGCGGTTGAGATGTTGAGGCTTTTGGGTCAATAGAGTTCTGCATTATTTTTGCATTAAAGCGTGTTATACTTGACTTTGTAAAATTACTCTAAAGGAAAAAGTTATGCGTCTTATTCTTCTATTTGTTTTAGCATTTAGCTTTATGTATGCTAACACAACGATTCAACTTAAAAAAGGGTGGCAGCTCGTTGGAGTCCCTTCAGTACTTAAGGATATGTCAGGGTTTGATAATATACATGTAGAAATTCTATGGGGTTATGATGCCCAAACCCAAGCTTGGAAAGGATACGCTCCCGATATTACGTTAAGAGATAAAATGAAAGAGAAAAACTTTGACATTTTAAGCTCACTGGAGCCATGGCAGGCAGCTTGGGTGTTTAGTAAAGAAGATTGGTCTTTCAATTTTGAAGAGACAGTAATCCCCCAAAGTGCACATAATAGTGTTATTAAACTTTATGAAGGCTGGAATCTAGTCCAAATTCCACAAAGAAGTGTAGTATCAGACGCATTTTTTGGCGATGCCGTGGTTTGGAAATATAGCGGTAAGCAGGAGTGGTTGGCAAATGATGAGACACTTAATTTTCCTTCTATTGAAACGATTGCTGTAAGTGAAGGTCTCTGGGTTAAAAGCGAGACAACACGAACTATTAATGTCAATGAGACACTTTCAAAACTGCGTACCTTTGATGATGAAGCATCAATGCTTGCGTATATCCGTAAAATGATGGAGATGAATAACAACTACTATTATCCAATTCTTGAACCGGCACTACTGCCATTGAATGGTACAACTGCAGATGATGATAGTATATTTTCAGGCAGTGACAGCAGTTCTGGTGATGAAACAACTGCCCAAAATACAACAACTACCAACCTGCAAGAAGAAGGTGTTGATGAGAGTGATATTTTAAAACATGACGGTGTGCATATCTTTAGTGCCGATAACAGTAATGGACGTATTGTTGTAACCTCATTTGAGAAGATTGCACAACAGGATTATCAAATATTAAGTAATATTAATATGAACGATAAAAATGTAGTCGCTATGTATTTACAAAATAACCGTTTAAGTGTGGTCTCAAGCAAGGCTTATTATTATTCTGTTGATGTAGCAGAAGATATTGCTGCGTCATCAAGTTTTTATGAGCCTTCTCAAAGTTTTACTCTTGAAATATTTAATGTCTCTGATATTAATAATATCACCTCTATTGCTTCATATAAACTTGATGGAAATTACCAAGATAGCCGTCTTATTGATGGTCGCCTTTTCTTAATTAGTCAATTTAGTCCAAATATACAGTACGAATACCCAAAAGTTTATGAAAACAGTGTGTGTTCACAACTTGATCAAAATGAGATTTATGTAATATGTTCAGCAGGAGATGTTGCGCCATGCAGGCCCGACTCGGAGTGTGCTATAGTTGGGCAGGAAAATTGTGAGTATGGCTCTGATTACAAAGAATGGTATAACAATGACTGTAATCAATATAATTATGATGCTAATGGTGCATGGAAACATGATTACGATAATCCAATTGTAGTCAGTGAAAATCTCATTCCATCAATAACGACTAATGGCATCTCTAGTAACTTAGTAGCACCATCAAAGTTTTATGCTCCTAATAAACTTGACCAAAGAGCTAATATCACTTCAATTAGCAGTTTTAACATTGAAGATGGTACGCGAAATGAGACCCTTTCATTCTTAGGAAATACACATAACTATTATGCGTCAACGTCATCACTTTACTTAGTCTCTAGCGAGTATCCACTCTATTATGACTACTTACATTACAAAGAACAGCAGATGATTTACAAGTTTTCACTTGGAGATAATATGGCGTACGTTGGACGCGGCTTTGTAGATGGTTGGATGCTCAATCAATTTAGTATGAGTGAAAAAGATGATTACTTAAGAGTTGCTACCACGGTAGGTCAAACATGGTGGAATTCTGAAACGATTAACTCAGTCTATACTTTAAAAAACGTTGATGAGACACTTGAAGTCAAAGGTCAACTTAATGGCTTAGGACATGAAGGTGAAACGATTCGTGCCGTTCGTTTTATGGGAAATCGCGGTTTTGTAGTTACGTTTAGACAGACCGATCCGCTTTACACATTAGATCTTAGTAACCCAGAAGCTCCAAAAATAGTAGGAGAACTTTCCATTCCAGGTTTTTCAACCTATTTACATGTAGTTGATGAGAATCGAGTTTTAAGTATTGGACGTAATGCAGATGCACAAGGTCGTCAATTAGAGTTACAGTTTCAGCTTTTTGATATTACCGACTTTGCTTCCCCTCGCTTAGTCGATAAGATTCAAATTGGCAATGAAAATACCTACAGTGAAGCAGAGTATAATCATAAAGCATTCTCATATCGAGAAAGTGACCTAATGTTTGGAGTACCGTATCGAAGTTATAGTTACGGTGAGAATAAAGACAGCAGCGAAAATTTCGGTATTTATCAAATTGATGGCATGACAATCAATTCACTGCACACGATCTCCTCAAGTGGTTCAGATTGGGGTAATGTCGGACGTGGATTGATCTTTGATTTAGAGAGTAGTACGTATGGAGCACTTTTAAAAGGTTCTAATATTATCTGTGAAACAGTGAAATAAGGAGAATAAAAATGAAAACATTAACGATTTTACTATTAATTACGGCATCACTTTTTGTAGGATGTGGCGGAGGGGACTCGGTAGTGTCTGATGCTCCTGTAACACGCGAGAATGCACCCCAGCCTAATGTGGCAGACGAATCTCTTCGTCCGCCAAAACCTCCATCAATTTAGAGGAAATCTTTTGGGTGGGCATCAGCAAAGTGACCCCATGCAAGTTTAGCACCGCCTAATAGGTGAAAATGGAGGTGTTTGACCTCTTGTCCGCCATTATCGCCAATATTGGTGATAATGCGATAACCCGATTTCTCAATGCCGACTTCTATTGCAACGCGTTGCATAAATGGGGTCATTTTAGCCATGACGTCACCCGAAACTTCATTAAAGCTATCTACATGTAATTTTGGAATGATTAAAATATGTACTGGAGCTTTGGGGTTGAGATCATGAAATGCAATGAAATACTCATCTTCTAAAACAGGATTTGAAGGAATTTCTTTATTAACTATTTTACAGAAAATACACATTTTTAGCCTTTATTTAGTATAGCATTATTGTATTCATTTCTCTCTTCAGAGCCTCTTAAATAGAATTTCTATAGAATACACATATTATTAAGGGTAAAAGTCCTAAAACAGGTGGTCTAATTGAAAGAGTGGTATGACAAAATTGATGCAGTAGAGCGTGTCAGTGAACTTGAAGAAATACGTATCGCAATCTTTGGTAAAAAAGGGGTTCTCGCAGCTCAGTTTGCCAAAATGAAAACGGCTACTAATGAAGAAAAAGCAACTATTGCAAAAGAACTCAATATCCATAAAGGAAAATTGACAGCACTCTTAACGGAAAAAAAAGCAGTGCTACAGCTTCAGGAGTTGGAGGCTGCTATGAAAGCAGAAGGTATTGACGTGACCTTGTATTCTACTGCTTCACAGAGTGGATCGCTACATCCGGTGATGGAGACAATGGATAGGATTGTTGAATACTTCGTATCAATGAACTTTGCGGTTCATACCGGCCCGATGGTTGAAGATGATTTTCATAATTTTGAGGCACTGAATCTTCCAAAGTATCACCCGGCACGAGACATGCAAGATACGTTCTACTTTAAAGACGAGATGCTGCTGCGTACCCACACGTCACCGGTTCAGATTCGAACCATGTTGCATACTAAACCACCCATTCGTATGATTGCACCGGGCGCTGTGTTTCGTCGTGATTATGACTTAACACATACTCCGATGTTTCATCAGGTAGAAGGTCTTTTAGTTGATGAATCAGGAAAAGTTTCATTTGCTAATTTAAAATTTATTTTGGAAGATTTTCTACACTATATGTTTGGTGATATTGAAGTACGTTTTCGTCCAAGCTTTTTTCCCTTTACAGAGCCTTCGGCTGAAGTTGATATTAGCTGTATTTTTTGTAAAGGCAAGGGATGTCGTGTCTGCTCAAAGACCGGTTGGCTTGAAGTGTTAGGCTGTGGTATTGTGGATCCCAATGTCTTTGAGGCAGTAGGTTATAAAGATGTTAGCGGTTATGCATTTGGTTTAGGTGTTGAGCGATTCGCGATGTTAATTCATCGTATTGGCGACTTGCGTTCACTGTTTGAAGGTGATGTACGATTATTGGAGCAGTTTAGATGATAGTAACAAAAAATTGGTTAGATGATTGGATTAATCTTGAGAATATTTCCGCTGATGAGCTGGCAAAAAAATTTAACTCTATTGGTTTAGAAGTTGATCGCCACGAGACGTTTAATGTACCTGAAAAAATTATTATCGCAAAAGTGCTTGAGTGTGAAAAACATCCTAATGCTGATAAACTCAATGTTTGTAAAGTAGATATAGGTTCTGTAACACGTCAAATTATTTGTGGTGCTGCTAATGTTCGTGCAGGTCAATATGTTGCAGTGGCAACCATTGGTGCAAAAATGCCTGGAGGCATGGTGATTAAACCGGTTCAACTTCGTGGTGTTGATAGTGAGGGTATGATATGCTCTTCTGCTGAGATCGGTTTGCCTAAAATCGAAGATGGCATTATGGAACTTGATGAAAGTATTGGTGATCTTACTTTAGGTAAACCACTATCAGAGAATCGTTATTTCAATGATGACCTGATTGAGATTGAGTTGACGGCAAATCGAGGTGATTGTTTAAGTATTAATGGAATTTGTCGTGATTTATGTGCAGCTTTTAATATAGATTTTAGAGAAAAAGATACTAAAAAGATTGAAGATAACTCTAAAGGAATTGGTCGGTTAATCAATTTAGTACACGATGATGATATTGATGTTGAATTGAAATATTGTGCATTGGATCTCTCATCAGTGAGACTTCCTCTTCTTATTCAGTTGCGTCTTGCTCAAATCCAAGAGAAAAAAGCGACTAATCTTGAGAACTTGCTTTTTTATGCAACTTATTGCAGTGGCGTTATACTGCGAGGATACAATAAAAACTATTTTGAGAGCAAAAACAGTGTAGCGCAACTGCATCTGTGTCGTGATAAGAATAGTTTTGCATCGGTTTATGGTGCACAAAGAGCATCGCTTATTGGCGTGAGTCAAGATGATGAGTCGAAGTTCTCAGAAGATTCAACTATATTAATTTTAGAAGCAAGTTATATTGCACCTGATACGATCTCAAAACAGATGCATGAACATAAGTGCAAAAGTGATGAGCTCTATTATAGAACATCACGAGGGACTGATAGCAATCTTGAATTGGGAATGGAGAGTATTTTAGAGCTTTTACGCAGTTATTCTGATGCATCATTTTACAGAGGCATGATTGATCTTACTCAAAATATGAAAAATCGTATTATTTCAGTGAGCGTTGAGGAGATTAATGCTTTTATTGGTGATACGATTAAAAAGTTGGTTATTGTGCAGATACTCCAAAGCCTTGGGTTTGGAATTGATAAATCTAAAGGTGATGATTTTGTTATTGAAGTACCGCATTATCGCCATGATATTATAAATAAACAAGACATTGTTGAAGAGATTGTTCGACTTGTGGGAATCGATAATATTACTTCAAAGCCATTTATATTTGCAGAAGACAATCGTTTTAACAGCGATTATAAACGGTATAAAAAATGCCAGTTATACAGAAAAAAAGCTGCTTATAATGGATTTTTTGAGAGTGTTCATTTTGTATTTAATGAACGTGCTAAACTTGAAGAGTTTGGATTTACATGTATTGAAAAATCTCGTGATCTTCTTAATCCCATTGCGGCAACCTTAGATACATTACGACCGACATTGATGTTAAACCTGCTTGAGGCAGCAAGTCTTAATGCTAAATCCGGTAGAAAGAGTATTGCACTGTTTGAAGTCGGTTCTGTTTTTGATGCAGAGCGACATGAGTCACTTAAAATGGGCTTCATTATTTCAGGTGCATCACAGGCTGATTCACTTAGTAATGCAGGCAAACCACAAAGTGTTGATTTTGCCTTTATTGTGAGTAAAATAGCATCTATTATTGGTGATATTGAACTTCAACCACTTAAGACAACCCATAGCCTTTCAAATAAACACCAGAGTGCTCAAGTCGTTCAAAATGGTAACGTTATTGGTGAACTCTTTAAACTGCACCCGAATGTTCAAGATGCCTATGACCTTGAAGATACCTTTGTTTGTGAGATTGATTTTGGTATATTAGAGTATGAGCTAAAAGAGGCAGAAAACTACTCTAAATTTCAAGCATCACATCGTGATTTAAGTGTTGTGATGCCAGACTCTTTGGTGTATGAAGAGGTGAAAAACGTGATTGAAAAGAGTTGTAGCAGTGAGATTATAAGGTTTTACCCGGTAGATCGATATCGTGATGAAAAACTTGGAGACAATGTCAGTATGACACTACGATTTATTCTACAATCCAATGAAAAGACACTTGAAGAAGAAGATATAACCAATTCTATGAGCGGTGTACTTAATGCTTTAGAGAATGAACTTGGATTGGCACTACGATGAAAACTGTAACTATTAAACCAGCCAATGAATTTAGTTTTAAAACGGATGCTATTGCACCTGACAAATCAATCTCACACAGAAGTGCTATGTTTGCAATGCTTGCAAGCGGTGAATCACGCGTCGAGAACTTCCTTCGTGGTGAAGATACGATGAATACCCTAGAGATCATTAAGCACCTTGGTGCTGAAGTGGTAGATGACGGTAAAGTCATTACGATTAAATCTAGCGGTATTGCTGAGAGTGAACATATTCTTGACTGTGGAAATTCAGGGACAGGTATGCGGTTGTTTTGTGGTCTGCTGGCATCTGCAAAAGGGCATTTTATTTTAACGGGTGATGAGTATCTGTGCCGTCGCCCAATGAAACGGGTAACACAACCGCTTCGTGAGATTGGTGCCAAACTTGATGGACGAAATAATGGTGATTTAGCACCGCTGAGTATTCGCGGTGCCTCTTTAAAAGCGTTTAACTATGAGAGTAAGATTGCCTCAGCACAGGTTAAAAGTGCCATGATCTTAGCAGCACTTGCCGCTGATGGCGCGTGTACTTACAGTGAGCCTGAACTGAGTCGTGACCATACCGAGCGTATGCTTAAAGGAATGGGTGCCAATTTACATGTAGAGGGATTAACAACAACCATTGAGCCATTAAACGATCTGCTTTCTCCATTAGATATTCGTGTTCCGGCGGACCCTTCAAGTGCTTTCTTTTTTGCTGTTGCCGCAGCAATTATTCCCAGAAGTAGCGTCATAATTGAAGGGGTTACTTTTAATAAGACCCGTATTGAAGCATTTAAAGTTCTTGAAAAAATGGGTGCACAGATTACCTATGACCTTAAACAAGACAAATACGAACCAATTGGAAATATACATGTAAAACACGCATCGCTTCATGCAGTGAGTGTTGAAGAGAACATTTCATGGCTAATTGATGAGCTTCCGGCACTTTCTATTGCATTTGCTTGTGCTGAGGGGAAAAGTGTTGTCAAAAACGCAGAAGAATTACGAGTTAAAGAGAGCGATCGTATAGCAACCGTGGTCAATAATCTTAAAGCGTGTGGTATTGAAGTAGAAGAGTTTAAAGATGGCTACAGTGTTACAGGCGGTAAACTTAAAAGTGCTACTGTTAAAAGTTATGGAGACCATCGAATTGCTATGAGTTTTATTATTGCAGGCTTGAAATGTGGTATGAAAGTGCGTGACATTGAATGTATCAACACATCGTTTCCAAACTTTTTTGAGCTTTTAAGCAACCTGACGGGGTTGAGTTATGAAAATTAAACTCGCTGAAAAATATGGTTTTTGCTTTGGTGTGAAACGTGCCATAAAAATTGCTGAAGATAACAAAGATTCGGCAACGTATGGTCCACTGATTCATAACGCCAATGAGATTGCAAGGCTTAAAGATAACTTTAATGTCGCACTTAGTGATGACCTTAATGCTTTTCAAGCGGGTGATACTGCTGTTATTCGAACACATGGTATTCCTAAAGAGGAACTCTCAAAACTGTATGAGCGCAGTGTTAATGTCATTGATGCAACCTGTCCTTATGTCACCAAGCCACAGCAGATTTGTCAGGAGATGAGCAAAGAGGGCTATAGTATAGTCATTTTTGGTGATGAAAAACATCCCGAGATCAAAGGTGTAAAGAGCTATGCCGATAATGCTTTTGTTGTTACTAATGTTGAAGATTTAAAAATACTGAATTTTAAAGAAAAAATTGCTCTCGTTGCTCAAACGACGCGCAAGGTAGATGAATATATGAAAATAGCTAACTACCTGATTCCTCGCTATAAAGAGGTCAGAGTGTTTAATACCATCTGTAATGCAACCTTTGACAATCAAGAAGCAGTAGAAGCACTTTCACATGATGCTGATGTGATGATTGTTATTGGGGGTAAGAACTCATCCAATACAAAGCAATTATTTAGTATTGCATTATCTCATTGTGCTAATAGTTATCATATTGAAGATGAAAAGGATATTGACTCCTCCTGGTTTGTTAAAAAAGAGCTTTGCGGTATTAGTGCCGGAGCATCAACACCCGATTGGGTTATTCAAAATGTGGTCAACACCATAGAAAAATTTGGAAAGTAATTGCTAAATTCATAAAGAAACAAGATATTTTAGTGTATAATCAGCCAATTTTTATGTAACAGGGGATTAGGTATGGCTTTCGATAACGAAGCACTAGAAGAGGAAGATTTTGCAGCGATGTTTGAAGCATCATGCAAAGAACAAGAGTCAAACAGAATAGCTGAGGGCGAAATTGTAGAGATTCAAGAAGATGAGAATAGAGCACTTGTAGGTGTTGGTGAGAAGTTAGAGGGAATTCTTTCTTTAGATGAGATTCGTGATGACGAAGGTAATTTGAAACTTGGTGTTGGTGATGCCATTACTGTAATGGTAACAGGACACTATAATGAGCGTCCAAAAATTTCACACACTAAAGTATTGGAGCAGCAGAAAACTGTTGACTTTATTAACGCAAACAAAGATGATTATGAGAATTTAATTATTGAAGGTGAAGTGACTAAGAAAAATAAAGGCGGCTACATCATTGAAGCTGACTCAGTAAATTTCTTTATGCCTAAATCTTTAGCAGCATTTAAAGATACCGATCAAGTTGTTGGTCGTACCATTAAGGCGCAGGTTGTAAAGCTTGACCCGGCAGATAACTCAATTGTAGTATCTCGTCGTAAACTCTTTAATGAAGATAGAAAACGCAAAAAAGAGATTATTGATAACTTAATGCAAGACAACAAAGTTGTTGATGGTACCATTAAAAAAATCACTAGCTATGGCATGTTTGTAGATGTTGGCGGTGTTGATGGACTTGTTCACTACAATGAAATTAGCTACAAAGGTCCGGTTAACCCTTCTAAGCTTTATAATGAAGGCGATGTAGTTACGGTTAAAGCAATCTCTTATGATAAAGATAAACGTCATCTTTCGCTTTCAATTAAAGCAGTATTGCCAGATCCATGGGTAGAAGTAGAAGAGGAACTAGACGAAGGTGATACTATCG
>CAYZUN010000007.1:0-39458 GCA_964481625.1 uncultured Sulfurimonas sp. | reverse complement strand
ACTAATAGCTCCAAAAAACTTCAAACCCAAAAAAACTTGGAAAAAATTGATGCACACTAAACTAAATACGAAGGATAAGCAATAAAGAGTTTAATAACAATATAGTGCTTGGAGAACATTTACATTTAAACAAGACTCAACCCAACTTTACCTCTCTCTTCATCAATAGAAATAACCTCAATCTGTGGCAAGTATTGATTAAGTGATAGTACCTCTAAAGGGTGGGAAATACGTTTAGCACTCATTTTTGAGATGTGAATCATCCCGTCATTTTTAAGTCCAATATCCACAAAAGCGCCAAAGTCGGCAATGTTACGTACCACTCCTGATACAAAACTCCCCTCACGAAGCATTTTAATGTCAGTGACACCCTCTTTAAATGGAATGGCAGGTAAATCCTCTCTTGGGTCAAAACCGGGCTTCAGAAGTTCTTTAACGATGTCTTTTAGTGTCTCTTTTCCTACATGTAAATTTTGTGATACTTCATTAATGTTAATACCATGTAAATCTAAACCCTTTAATTGTCGTGCAATATTATAGCTTTCAGGGTGAATGCCACTATTGTCAAACGGACTCTCACCCTCTTTAATGCGTACAAAGCCAGCAGCTTGCTCGTAGGCTTTTTTTCCTAAACCTTTAACTTTTAAGAGTTGGGATTTACATGTAAATTTTCCATTCTCATCTCTAAAGGCAATAATATTTTCTGCTACCTTAGCGCCAATCCCTGCAACGTGAGAAAGTAGTGATGCTGAAGCTGAGTTCAGATCTACACCGACACTGTTTACCAAATCTTGAGTGACATCGCTAAGTTTTTTCTCTAACAACTTCTGGTCAACATCGTGCTGATACTGCCCTATTCCTAAAGATTTTGGGTCAATTTTAACGAGTGCTGCCATGGGGTCACGCAGGCGCCCTGCAATGGAAATTGCCCCTCGAATGGTCACATCAAGATTTGGATACTCTTGAGCTGCAATTTTAGAGGCGGAATAGACCGATGCACCCGCTTCTGAAACAACTGTGTAGTTTAGCTCTGCATTTTCATTAGTGTTAAGACGGGCAAAAAATTCTTGCGTTTCACGAGAACCCGTTCCATTGCCAATGGCAACACCGTTAATATGATATTTTTTAGAGAGTGCTAAGACTATCTTTTTAGAGTTTTCATAATCATTTTGTGGCTGAGTCGGGTAGATGACTGCTGACTCCAAGTAGTTTCCATTCTCATCAATCACCGCCAGCTTGCACCCTGAACGAAACGCAGGGTCAACGCCTAAAAGCACTCTTTTTGTCACAGGTGGTGTCATTAAAAGCTGATTTAAATTTTTACCAAAAACAGCAATCGCGCCAAGGTCAGCCTTCTCTTTTAATTCCGAATGAACGTCACGCTCTAACGAAGGAAGCAAAAGACGTTTTAAACCATCTCTGTAGGCTTGAAATAGTAGTTCACTTGAACTTGAAGCGTGACGGGGAATTTTGTACTTTTTAATATTATCTTCAATGCGCTCAACATCTACATGTATTTTTACTAAAAGCTCTTTCTCTTTGACTGCACGCATAATCGCTAAATAACGATGCGATGGAATATACGCTACTTTTTCAGAATGATTTAAAAAGTTGACATACATGCCCTTTTCATTAAAACCCTTAGCTTTTTTAGCCTCTAAAGTTCCAAAACGCAGCATCGAATTTCGAATCGCTTCACGCTCTCGTGGCATATCAGCATAACGCTCTGCTAAAATATCTTGCGCCCCTTTAATGGCGTCATCAGCAGAAGTCAGTTTTGCTTTTACAAATTTTTTAGCTTCAGTTTTAAACTCAGCAAAGCTCAGTTTGGCACGCTCTAACGTATTGGCAAGCGGAGTTAAACCATTGGCAATTGCCGTGGCAGAACGTGAACTTTTTTTCTCTTTATAAGGACGGTAGATATCTTCTAACGTTCGCAAACTCTCAGTATTCTCTATGCTCTTTTTAATAGCATCGGTTAAAACAGAACGTTCAGAAATAAGCCGTGAGACTTCCTCTTTACGTTCTAAAAGCTTTTTACTACTCTCATATACCGTCTCAAACTCACGTAACACTTCATCACTAGCATCACCGGTCATCTCTTTACGATAACGGGCAATAAATGGAATCGTTGCGCCCTCATCAAAAAGTTTTAGAATGTTGTTAATATGTTCTTTTTTTAGATCCGTTTTTTTCGCTAAAAAATCTACTAATTTTTTCATAACTGCTTTACTCTTAAATTATTTTCTAAAGAATAATACTATAACCCAGTCTACGTTCCCATCAAAGATGATAGGAATGAGTGAAGTTTGGAAGATAATTGGAATTAGTTATTGATTGTGGTGATTTCACTTATCTCTTTTTTACACTCTTTAGATATTGTTGTGTCAAGTGTGGTGATACTGCAATATTCACTTGTTTCTGAGATCATCCCTACTCCTTTTGCTAAATAGAACCTTCCATATCCATTACTTATAAAATTAAAAGGCATACCGCTTACGGTCTCTGATGATGTTGACGTAGTTGTACAAGTAATCTCAAGCACATCATTGTAAGTGTTATTATTGACCTCTTTTGATGCAAGATAATTATTTACTTTACATACTAGTTTCATTTGCATATCAAAGCTTACTTCTTCTGTTGTCAGTGTCAGTGTTGTAATAATTTTGTTGACATAATCATCTTGGTCTGCAAATCTAACTGTAACTATTTCCATATTTTCAATAGTCTCTAAAGCTTCTACGATTCTGTCACTTAAGATTGTGCTTGTCACATCGAGTTCAGCATCATCATACTCTTTTATGATTGCCCCATTGATCTCAAACCTTGTGGTGCTATAGCTTTCTTTATCTGGTATTGCATTATATATTTTTTCACCGTTGTTATTTATGTAAGTTTTGTCAACATAGTTGTGAGTTTGATCTTGTTCCGGGGACATATAATCACGCAGATCATAGGTAGCACTTGTTTTAAATTCTAATGTCACGTCATCTATATCTATGGTACTGTCATCACTTCCACCGCCACATCCTGTTACGATTATCATCAGTGAACTTGCAAGTGCCAAGGCTAAAATAATTTTTTTCATTATTAATTCCTTATTCATTTAGTTAAATATTAATTTTAGCATATAAAAATCAATATAAACTTTAGGGCACTTCTAAATTCAGGATTCAGAACATAAAATCTTAAAACTGATCTTTCATAGCACTATTTTTAAACAAGTTTTCTGCATAACAGACAACCTGATTACGCCCATTCTCTTTTGCATAATAAAGCGACATATCAGCAAACTTAATACATTTCCAAATACTCTCACTATCATCTGGAAACATGACAGCACCAACACTTAATGTTTTACTAAACGTCTCTGTACCGGCAGAAATTTTCTGTTTCGCAAAATTTGAACGGATTTTCTCTGCAACCTCTTTAATATAGTCTCTATTGCAGTTATGTAAAAGTACCAAGAATTCTTCGCCACCAAAACGAATGGCAATATCAGATTTACGAATTGACTCTTTAATCACTCGCGATATAATACGAATTGCTTCATCACCCACATCGTGACCGTACGTATCGTTAATCATCTTAAAAAAGTCAATATCAACCATTAAAATTCCGTATGGGGTCTTAGTTCGCAGTGCTTGCGGAATTGCAGTTTCTGCAAACTCATCAAGATATTTACGATTATACATACCGGTCAACTGATCAACCCGAGCCATTTTATTAAGTATTTGCATTAATTTTTTACTTACAATCGCCGGTTGTGCGGTTGTAACATAATCTTCAATTAAACCCATTAAACTTCTGACACGCAGACTCTCTTGTGTATTTTTTGTTACAATGGAAATAATTAAATTAAGCTCATTTGAAATTGAATAAGGAATACATAAATAGTGCAAGTCTGACTTAGTAAACTTACTGCATGTATTATCAAAAATTGTAGAATCTACCATCATATTAATACGATCAGCACGACATGCACCATCTTCGACACTACAGTGACAACCGTTTACGCTGTAAACAACTTTTTTTATTCCACTAAGGACATCTGCTTCAATAATAGAAAAATCTTCAAGAGCAAACTTACTTTTAAAAACAGTGGCAAGTCTGACATAAATATCTTCAAGCTCCTTATCATGCTCTATCGTTTGTTTAAACTTATAGATTTCAGAAAGCTGATCAATAGTATTATTAATATTTATTAAGGGGTCTTTATCATGTACTCCATTTTTATTTTGAAGAAAAATATAGACTTTTTTATCAATCTCGTCAAAGACATTTTGTAGTTTTTCAAGCAAAGTGTTAAGCATATCGGCCACAACTTTACTCTCTTTAAGATTTCCGCCATCAACACGTTTTGAATAGTTTCCTTCATATGCGGCCGTCATTACATCTCTTATTGAGTAAAAAATATTGACATACGGCTTGAGAAATTTATTGACAACAAGCAGTATCAAAAATAAAATAATCATTGCAAATGCTGTAATATAAGCAATCGTAATTAAACTACTGCCTCGAACATCACTAACATCAATTATCATACTAACGGCACCAAGCACTTCACCCTCTTTGGCATTATGACACTGCATACAGTTTGGTGTACCAAATGCTGAAGCAGTATAAGGAATAGTCATACGCATGGTACTTTTAGTCGCTGTCTCAGTCATCTCTTTTGCAATATTTCCGGAATCTAATACCTGCTTGTCAATTTCATCGCGTACTATCTCATTATTGAAGCCTTCTCCAAACTGCTTAATAACAGCTGGTGAACGCACAACCCACAAGGCACTAATATTCTCATTATTTTCTATCTGCTCAAGAAAATAAGAGCGTTTGTCCATCATGTCGTTTACCATATGTGCCGTGAGACCGCTTCTAACAATTTCGGCAGTCAACATGGCACGTTTTTCGGCACTTTTAATACCAAACTCTCTAAAATTAATAGTGACAATAACAATCATTGCAATACAAAATGCTAGGGCTAATCCCACTAAAATTAACGTGACTTTTTGCCGTGTACTCATATGAATTACCCCACCTTAATAATAACTAAACTTTTAAATCCAGTTTCATTTTAGTGATATCATAACATATAATTTTAGATTATAAAAATACAGCAATTGAGTATTTCTATTTATGCAATGCATCTCTCAATGGATGAGGGATATACGTTCCTAACATCTTCACACTGTTGGCAAAATAAGCTAACTCTTCTAAAGCATTTTTAACACCCTCTTCTTGGGGATGACCATCAATATCGACATGGAATTGTGATATGGTAAGTGTTCCATTACCTACATAACTCTCTATTTTAGTAATATTGACACCGTTGGTTGCAAAACCGCCTAAGACCTTGTAGAGTGCTGCAGGGATGTTACCCACTTCAAAAATAATTGAAGTGATGTAGTGTTTATTGACATCATACGTAGGAATAATATGTTCTTTTGATACGACAAGAAATCGTGTTGTATTATTTTTCAGATCTTGAAATGATTCATCTAAAATATCTAAATTATAGATTTTAGCAGCTAAGCTTGATGCAATAGCGGCATGGGTTCTATTTTGTATACTCAGCAGCTCTTCTGCTGAACCAGCAGTGTCAAATTTGGCGATGGCTTTTAAGTGATATTTTTCAATATGATTCTTACATTGAGCTAAGGCTTGAGGGTGTGATGATACACTTTTAATATCTTCTAATTTTACCCCAGGCAGTGCAAGCAAGCAGTGGTTAACCGGTTCAAAGTACTCATCAATAATATAGAGTCGCATCTGTGGTATTAATCGGTAGATCTCTTCAACTCTGCCTGCTGTTGAGTTCTCCATAGGAATCATCGCAATATCAACTTCGCCCTCTTCGACTAAATACATCGTATCATCAAACGACTTGCAAGCGATCACTTCATAATCAGGATAAATATGATGGCATGCTAAATGCGAGTAAGCCCCTTCAACCCCTTGATAAGCAACTTTCTTCATCTATCTTCTCCTATAATTTTGCAAACCCTTTAATTATCTGATTCACATCCATATCTTCAACCAAATTCTTAAAGTTTTTAACACTAAAAAGGCGAAGTTCTTCACCTTTTAATGATTTCATCTCATTTGAGAAGCCACGCTTAGAGACAATGACAAAAACATCGGCTTCAATACCGGCAAGGGAACACTTCTCTTTAAGTTTTGTTAACTCATTTTTCTTGATTTTGGCATTAGAGTATTTACATGTAGCTACAATAGTTTTACCCGACTTTGTTTTAGCCAAAATATCAATATCTACATCTCTATCCCAATAGCCTCCGATGTGAACAATGGAATCATCTTGAAAATTCTTTTTTAAGAGTTCTTTGGAGAGTTGCGTAAAAATCAGGTCTGTAAATTCCTGTTTTCTGTTTTCATATCGCTCTTCAAATTCACCATAATCACCCTCTTGAATTCCTTTAAAAATCGGTGATACAAAAGCAAACCAGAAGCGCATAAACGGTGTTGTGAAATGCAATTTATCAGAAATTGGAGCATCATCATTCCCTTTTGCCCTTGCTATTTCACGTTCAATCAGACCACTGTCACAAAGGTAACGAACAGCAGGTTTACCGATGTCTGAAGAGATATGGGCACGTTTATAAGCAGATTGGACACGACCATCTCCCATGGCAACACCCGAAAGTATGCCGTGGTAAATACTGTCACTCAAAGTTATCTCTGCAATCTCTTTATGAAAGTGATCATAGTTCTCTAAAACCACCTCTTCAATCAACTCTATAAGTGGTCGGTTCAGATCAAGTTTCCAGCCGAGTCCGCCAAAGACAGCAAAAGTTTCAACGGCCTCTTCAAAGTCTTTAGGTCGGTTTACAAAACAAAAAGAGCGAAATTGTTGTAAGAGTGATGGGTGCTGAGATATGATGACGGAGCCTTTGTTTGATTTTTAAAATTATACAACTTTTACATGTAAACTTTGCTACTCTTAAATGGTTCGACGCATCAAGTGAAGGTAAAGCATCACACTCATTCCAGAGCTTCCCAAAATCATTGCCATCACAACTATCTGATAACGTACTGCAACGAGTGGGTCGACTCCGGAAAGTATCTGTCCTGTCATCATACCTGGAAGTGAGACTAAACCAACAGCCAAAAAAGCGTTAATACGCGGAATCAGAGAAGCTTTGAGGGCAATGCCACGTGCGTCTTCATAGCTTTTTACATGTATTTCGTTATTGAACCGTTCTGCTGCAAGGGAGACTGAATTCATGGCATTGGCGTAGATCATTCCGGCGATGGGAATGACGTATTTTGGTTCATAAAAAGGTGTCAGATCAAGTACAAATTCAATAACAAAAAACAAGTTAATGCTTCCGCCAATAGCAATGGAGAAAAAAATAATTAGGTAAGCGTTAAGAGTTTTATGCTCAATATTACGTAAAGCAATCAGACTCGAGACGCTAATCATAACAATTATAATAAGCAGACCAAGATAGAGTGAGTCATTTTTAAAAAGGTAGATTAGCACATAACCTATTGCCACGAGCTGTATAACCATACGCAACGAAGCGATGAGTATTTCACGCTTATCACCAACCCACTGAGCATAAACATAACCGACAACAAGCATAGGTAAAAAAATATATACTATATTTTCTATCGGTATTAAATACATGTATATCTACTCCTACTTGCTTATAATAACATATTCCCCTATAATCGCGCTTCTTATTTTTCAAGGAACACTATGCAAAATGTTTATATTGAACGAAAATTCAGAGGCTCCATTGATTTACCCGACACTAAAGACGCAAAACATATTTTTGGCAGAATCAAACAAGCTTATGCCAATAGAGAGTCTCTTGGCATTCATCTACTATTTAACAAACATAAGCTTTCCCAACTTAAAGAGTACCAAAAAGGCGGTGCAATACAAGAGATTCTAAATTTAGAGTTTTACATTGCACTCGGAGCACTTTTAGAGTTTGACACGGCTGATGCACAAAAGCTTAAAAATTCCATTGAACTCACCACCGACACCGCTCATACAAATTTCAACATTACCAAACGCGTTCAACTCATTAATAAGAAAAGCCCAAGCAAAACCCAAAAAAGTTACCTTTTTTGGGACATCGAAAACTTTTCAAGTATCGCCTCCGTTTTTAGTGATCTGATTGAACCTTACAACATCCCCGATGAGCACATCTATTTAGCAGCGAATCCTGACTCACTCTATTTAAAAAAACGTGAATGGGAAGCAAACTTATACGATTATGGAAAAACTCTCAACTCTTTTAATTTTACGAAATGTGATCATGGAAAAAATGTGGCTGATGATGTTTTATTGGAACAGTTTAAAAATCTTCGTCTTCTTAATGGTAGTATTTATATGATGACGTTTGACAGGGAGCTAAAAGAGCGATTCGTAGAAGTTTGTCATACAAGTAATAACCTATTTATTATGAAAGGTTAAATTACAATACTATATAAAAAGAGATTTTAAAAACAGAAATGACTTAATAAGTGTAACAACTACCAAGACTACCGTTAGTGGTAGCATAATAAAAAAAGTAATAAGAGGTATTGTAATAAGGTTGTCATCACTCCATTTTATCTTCACATTCTGAAATCTAGTAGTTTTAATATTGGTATGATTCATTTAACTTAACCTTTAATCTTTCAGTTTAGGTTTGCTAAGTATGCATTAAAGACATAAAGGATTTGTTAATTTTATTATATAACACCTGAACATTAGGGCTAAAAGTTAGTGTTATTTTAATAAATTAAACTAATATAGAGCAGCAATTTTTTACCATGTACAATTTCTTTATGGACAAAAATATAAACATGCTCATGCATTATCATGAGACAACAAAACATTCACTAACAAGATCGGCACGCTCCTTAGGATACATGGACTGGAATACCCAACCCAATCCTTACCGAAGCTATCATAACAGTGAGAAAATAGATTTAAAACTCTCTACAAAAAACACCACACCGCCCTACACTGATATTTTCAGTAAGGTTCCAAAGACTCCTTTGTGTCTTGAAGCAATTTCACAACTCTTTCAATGGTCTGAACCAAAAAGAACATTTTTATGAAAATGAGCGTGAAGAAGCAAATATACTCTTACTTTTTTCAAAACGAAGCCATATTGATATTGAGCAACTCCTAAATGATGCCTATAGGCCCTACACCGGTCAAGCCAATCTTTTAAGCAGCGCTCATCATTATTTTAAAATCTGTCAATCATGAAATCTGCGGACATGAATCATTTGTATCATTTATTATATTCGTTCATGATGTTGAGTCACTGGAGAGCGGACTCTACCTTTTGAGCAGAAACAGGCGTCATTTCAAAGAATTAAAAACGCTATTAAAAAACAGCTTTTTATTTGAGAAAGCCGATGATAAGTTAGAGCTTTACCTACTTGAAATAGGTGACTTCAAAGCCATCGCTAAAGGTATCTCTTGCAATCAAAGCATTGCTGCTGATGGCGCATTTTCACTCTCAATGCTCGCCGAATTTTCCAAACCTATTAATGAGTACGGTTCGTACATGTACAGGGAACTCTACTATGAGTGCGGCAGTATCGGTCAACAGATGTATCTTGAAGCAACATCCCTCAATCTTAGTGCTACAGGAATCGGCTGCTTTTTAGATGATATGCTTCACTCACTTATTGGCTTAAAGAGCAATATATATCAGAGCCTATACCATTTCACAGTAGGACGTGCTATTGTTGACACGCGTATTACAACTAATGATCCCTATTTAAATTTACATGTATCTAAGTACAAATACATGTAAATCATACCCGTTAATCTTTCTCTGTTATTATTCAAACCACAAAGGATTTTAAAATGTTTATTGACTCATTTCTCTCGTTCGGACTCTTTTTTATTACAGCGATTTTCGTTGTCATCATCTTTTTGTTTCTCTACGCTATTGTTACCCCGTATGATGACTATAAACTGATCTTTCAAGAGAACAACACTGCAGCTGCCATTGGATTTGGCGGTGCTATTTTAGGTCTTTGTATTCCCCTGTACAGTGCACTCGTCAGTTCTGTTTCTTATGGCGATTTTTTGATCTGGGCGGGTGTCGCGATGCTGATTCAGCTAATTTTTGCTTTTGCCATGACCCGCATCAGCGGCAAGTTCTCTCTAGAAAAACAAATTAATGACGGTGTTGTTCCTATAGGAACCTTAATGGCCTTTATGTCGATCTCCATCGGTCTCATCAATGCCGGTTCAATGAGTTACTAACTTCTCTCAAGTTGAGCTCTTTGTTGAGCTCAGTTTTATTTGCGAAACCATTTTAATAGCTAAAGGCAGCATGTGAATTTTTCCCTTAAACACACTACTATGCTTTTATTCTTCTTAGTAATACCAACTTTCCTTATAGCAGATTCGATAGACACCAATGCAAATATTTCCACTCAGAAAAAAGAACCCTCTTTTTCCAAGCGCCTTAGTGATCAAATTGACCCTGCTACCAATAAAAAAGGCGATGCCTTCGCTTTGTCAAAATTTGATACCGATACACCAGAGACTAAAGACCTGCTCAGTATATTTTTAAATAATGGATTTTTTGGTCTCAAACCTTACAATACCAACTTTATTTTGCCTGTTGCCTACGCTACAAACAAATACCGACACATCTCTTCAAGTACCCATTACAACAACTACAGCCAAGAAGAGATGGAGAAATACGGTGAATATGACAAAAATATAGAAGTACAATTCCAATTTAGCCTCAGAAAACCACTTACTTACAACCTATTTGGATGGAATGAGTCTATTAATGCTGCCTATACACAAAAAGTATGGTGGCAACTCTACAGCGACTCAGCACCTTTTCGTGAAACAAACTATTCACCTGAGTTATTCATCATCGTTCCGACATCACAAGGTATTGATGATACATCGGGGCTTAAGGGAATCAAACTTGGTTTCATGCATGAGTCAAACGGTCAAGAAGGATACCGCTCTCGTTCATGGAATCGTGTCTATCTAACCGGTATATGGCAATGGAGAAATCTATTTCTTGCCACAAGAGTATGGCACCGACTGCCTGAAGATGCAAAATATGAAGGTTACTATAGTGGAGCCGTTAATCCTGAAACAGGAGAGTATGACCCCAGCACGTCTGGAGATGACAATCCAAATATAGAAGACTATCTTGGATTTGGTGATATTAAACTCAACTACCTCTATGAAAAGCACCAATTCAGTGCACTACTACGCTATAACTTTGGTTCAGGAGGCAAGAATAGAGGAGCTATTAACTTCAACTGGTCCTACCCGTTCTTACACTCTAAAAATACTTTTTGGTACCTTAAAGTGTTCAGTGGTTATGGTGAAAGTTTAATTGATTATGACCAATCCGTTACTAAAGCAGCCTTTGGATTTTCCTTTTCAAGAGCACTATTTTAAAACGTAACCTTTGGGATTTAGTGTCACTACTAATGTTTTATCTTTGATAACTACATTTTTGACACCGCGTCCAATCTCTTTTTTATCCTCGGCACTCAAAACATAAACGGGATACTTTTTATAGTACGCAAGCAGTGCTGAAGAGATAGCACTGTTTGCCATATTGGTGTATTCAGCATCAATATCTTTAATTATTATGTTCTCTATCTTTGGTTTATTCAGATACAAACTCTCTGTACCGGTAACATAATGAATTCCGGAGCTCATGGTAATCTTTGCTTCAAAGCGTTTGGGTATAGTACCTATAAACATACTTACGTTGGAGTCAATAGCACTCACTAAACGATTCTCTTTATCTAAAAACCTTGTCTCTGCTTTTAAGAGTTTAATATTAAAAATATACATGTAATCAATACTATGAGGGAGGTGCTCTTTAATAGCACTGTTTATCTCTTTTTGATTAAATGTATACAAGAGTTTTTGTGTCTTAATATTTTTGTCATTAGCCGCCAGCAATAAAACGGATGCAACTAAAAAAATAAATAACTTCATGTTTGTCCTAAAAATTTAAATTTTTCTAATTGTACTTAAAAAAATTAACACCTTAATATACATGTAAACATGATAAAATAAACAAAATTATTAGAGGATACTTTTTTGCTATTACGTTTACTGTTTTTAGCCGCTGTTTCATTACCGCTTTTTGCAACGATGCAACTGCGTCATGAGTATCACTTTACTAAGCATAAAGTCTACAGTACAACCTTATTTCCTGGGATAAAGAATAAATTCATACTATTTAATATTAATAATAATCGTACTAAATATCGAGTGAAAAGTTCAAAAATTAAAAAACTTTTTAATAAGCACAACCTAGAGCTTGACCTTGGTAAAGTACGTTATGTCACTTTTATCAAAGAGAGTCCTATTAATACTAGCGCACTCTCATCTGAAATAAAAAAGCGTTATGAGTCGTTTTATCCCAATTTACATGTAAACCGTGTTCTCGTATCTCCACGGAACTATCTCAAGAGACTGAGTCCCGATTTTCAACTCATCCTACATAATAAAAACTTGAAACGTTCTCATGGTGTCTTTAGTATTAAAACATCTAAAAAAGAGCGTATCTTTTTTGACTATGAAATTGAGGCGACTATTGATATTTACGTAGCACTGCACCCACTAAACCGAGGCGATGCACTTTCACCGCTTAATGCCATTAAAAAGCAGATTCAATTTGATACATTTAATGCGCTGCCACTTAATCATATCAACACAAAAGAGTACCGCCTCAAGCGCAGTATTAAGAAAAATCATATCCTCACTGAACGTGATATTGAAGCCTATCCCATTGTAAAAAAAGGCAATACTGTTTTAGTTGAGTTAAAAAGTGGCTCAATTGTACTAGAATTTACTGCTGTTGCCTCGCAAGATGGCTCGAAAAATGATATTATTTCAATTCAAAAAAAAGATGGGCGTCGCATTAAAGCTAAAGTTATAGCTCCAGGACGTGTGGAGATTCAATGAAAATTGTAGTTGCTATTAGTGGTGCAAGCGGTGCAGAGCTTGGTTTAAAGGTGCTTAATGCACTTCCAAAAAGCTTTGAAAAGCACCTTGTTGTATCAGATAATGCACAAATTGTACTGAAAGAAGAGCAGAACATTACACTCTATAGCAACAGTGATATTGGAGCCAACATTGCCTCAGGTTCGTTTGGATGTGATGCAATGGTCATTATTCCATGCAGCATGAATACCTTGGCAAAGATTAGCTGCGGTATTGCCGACAACCTGATTACACGTGCGGCTAGCGTGATGATCAAAGAGCGTAAGCAACTGCTTATTGCTCCGCGAGAGATGCCTTTTTCAGCCATTGCACTGGAGAACATGCACAAACTCTCAATGCTCGGTGTCATTATTGCACCACCGGTAATGGCCTATTACTCACAACAGCAAAACTTGGAAGATATGGAGAACTTTATGATTGGAAAATGGTTTGACCTTTTAGGAATTCCTAACAATCTTTACAAACGATGGAGCGACAATGCTTAAAAGAGCACTTTATCCAGGAACTTTTGATCCCATTACCAACGGTCATTTTGACATTATAGAGCGTGCCGTCAACCTTTTTGATGAAGTTATTGTTGCCGTTGCCGATTCACATGATAAAAAGCCGATGTTTACCCTTGATGAACGCATACTTATGGCACAAAAAGCTATCGAGCATCTTAAAAATGTTACAGTGGTTGGTTTTGATAATCTTACCGTTGAGCTTTCACGCTCATACGATGCTAACATTATTATTCGCGGTCTTCGTGCGGTCAGTGACTTCGAATATGAACTGCAACTGGGTTATTTAAATCGATCACTTGACGACAGTATTGAAACTGTTTATTTAATGCCCAACTTACAACATGCATTTATTAGCTCATCCATTGTACGAAACCTTCTTAAATTTAACGGTAAAACAGATCATCTACTTCCACCAGAGGTGCAAAAAATTATTGGAGGAATGAACTCATGTACATTACAATAGAGGGCATTGATACCGCAGGTAAAAGTACGCAAGTCGCTCTATTGCATCGTGCTTTTCCCTCTGCCATTATAACAAAAGAGCCTGGTGCAACGGATGCTGGAGTTAAAATACGCGATATTGTTCTGAATCATTCACTTCAAAGTTCTAAAGCAGAGTTTCTGCTTTTTTTAGCTGACCGTGCTGAACACATCACTCAAGTCATTAGGCCAAATAGGGATGCAATGATAATATCAGACCGCAGTGTGGTTTCAGGAGTTGCCTATGCACTTGTAAAAGGCGATATAGCAACTGATGACATCATCGCTATGAACCAATTTGCAACTGATGGTATCTACCCTGAGAAAGTTTTTTTACTCCAACTGACTCGCTTCGAACTTGAGAACCGCCTTTCACAAAAAAAGCTTGATGGCATTGAAGCTCGAGGTATCATCTATCTTTTAGAGATTCAAGATGCTCTTATTATGGCTACTCAGATGCTAGGTATAGATTTAATCACTATTGATGCCTGCAAAAGTATTGAAGAGATCAGCACTACAATAATAACTAATATTAAGGAATATGAATGATTCGCTCACTACGTGGAATGAATGATATTTTAGAAGAAGATTACGAGCGATTTGAATACTTTCACAAGATAGCCTCATCAGTTGCCGCGCGTTATGGATTCCACTACATTGAGACACCGCTTCTTGAGGAAACCACCCTGTTTAAACGCTCTGTTGGCGAATCAAGTGATATTGTCGGTAAAGAAATGTATCAGTTTACTGATAAAGGCGGTAATGATGTCTGTCTGCGTCCTGAAGGCACTGCCGGTGTTGTGCGTGCCTTTATTCAAAACAAATATGACAAAAAAGGTGGCACCTTCCGTTTCTTTTATCACGGTCCCATGTTTCGTTATGAGCGTCCGCAAAAGGGACGTCTGCGTGAATTTCATCAATTTGGTGCTGAGAGCTTTGGTATTGCATCGGTCTATGAAGATGCTTCTTTAATTATGATGGTAAGCAATATCTTTAATGAGCTTGGCATTGGATATACACTTCAACTCAACTCTTTAGGATGTCAAGAGTGTATGCCCTCGTACCGTGACAGACTTGTCAACTTTATTGATGCGCACAGTGAACATATTTGTGATGACTGCATACGTAGAAAAGGTACCAATCCTATTCGTGTTCTTGATTGTAAAAATGGCACATGCCAAACACTCTATATTAAAGCACCTAAACTTATGAATAATCTCTGTACATCATGCCAAAGTGACTTCAATACACTCAAAGCACTTCTTGATGAGAATAACATTAGTTATGAGGTAAATACTCATTTAGTGCGTGGCCTTGACTACTATTCAAAGACTGCATTTGAATTTGTCAGCAATGAAATCGGTTCGCAAAGCGCTATTGCCGGTGGTGGACGCTATGATCGTCTTATTGAGTTCTTAGATGGTAAACCGACACCGGCTGTTGGTTTTGCTATTGGTGTCGAGAGACTCTTAGAGCTTATTAAGATGCCCAAGCAGCAACGCGAGGGTTACTATTTTGGAGCAATAAATGCTGAAGCACTACCTTTAATTTTAAAAGCAGGACAGAAAAAACGTCAAAAAAATAAAAGTATTATTGAATATGAGGTAAAAAGTCTTAAGGTTCATCTTAAAAATGCCGATAGAATCAATGCAAGATATTGTGCCGTTATTGGTGAAGATGAGATTAAAGAAAATAAAATATGGGTTAAAGATCTTGTTAAAAAAGAAGAGATGCTAATTGCTATTGGTTCATTATAAAGGATAAGAGATGTTACACGAATTATGGGTTTTTATTATGGAGTCAATTGAGTTTCTTTTAATTGGTGCAGGTGTTGCTATTGTGATGTTATTTGTTCATGATAAATATGTACAGCGCAAACATTCACTACTAATAAACTACCCGGTTATTGGGCGATTTCGATACTTCTTTGAAGCACTTCGTGAACCGATGCGTCAATACTTTGCCGAAGAGACTTTTTATGACTCGCGTGATAAGATTGACTGGGTCTATACAGCAGCAAAAGATCTGCCAAATTATAAATCGTTCTCCGTAGCGCAACCGTTTTCTGGATCACGTTTTATTATTAAACACTCCACCAACGTACTTAATGACGATGAAGTCTCTGATGACATGAGTGTCACATTTGGTAAAGATCGTGAGATTCCTTTTGTTTCTCATACTCCTATTGTCCGCTCTGCCATGAGTGATGGCTCACTAAGTCCTGAAGCAATTCGAGCATTTTCACTAGCAGGGGCACAATCAAACTTAACAGTAAATACAGGTGAAGGAGGACTCACTACCAATCACCTCTATACCCACCTACCCGATTTACAAAACAGCGATTATCTTGAAACCGTTGAGAGTACTCCATTTGCAGAACTTGTATTTAAGATATCGGCCTTTTTCTTTAACCGCGCGGTTGCAATTAAGATGTATCGAAAAGTTTTACTCCATAAAAAAACTGAAAACACCTACATTTATGCACCCGATTCACATGTACTTTTTCGAGTCAATTGGAAAGCCGATCTTTCTGTCTTTCCCAAAGAGGTACCTTCAGATATTCCTAATATGATTTTTCAAATGAGTTCAGGTCTGTACGGTGTACGTAATGAAAATAGTGAATTTGATCCAATCCGTTATGAGAAAGTAATGCGCTTTTGTCGTATGACTGAAATTAAAATAGCACAAGGGGCAAAACAGACCGGCGGTAAACTTGCAGCTGCAAAAGTTACCGCAGATATTGCTTATTACCGTGGTGTTCCTGAGGGAGAAGATATCTTTTCACCCAATCGATTTCCTTATGCCGATACGACGGAACATCTACTTGATTTTATTGAAAAACTTCAAGATATCTCCAAAAAACCTGTTGGTATCAAAATTGTGGTCTCTGATGCTGTAGCAGTAGATGATTTTGTTGCCGAAATTGCAAAACGAAAATCTGATGGAAAACCTATTCTTGATTTTATCTCTGTAGACAGTGGTGAAGGCGGTAGTGCCACCGCACCGCTAGAGCTAATGGAGTCTGTTGGTCTCACCACACCCAATGCACTTTATGTACTCGATACAACGCTTCGAAAACATCAGATACGAGATGATATTAAAATTATTGCAAGTGGTAAAATTCTTACGCCTGATGATGCTATTATTACTATGGCAATGGGAGCTGACGCCATAGGTATTGCTCGTGGGTTTATGATGAGCGGCGGCTGTATTCGCGCGCGAATGTGTTCAGGTTTTGGATCACATAAATGTCCTGTCGGTATGGCAACACAAGATGAAAAGAAACGCGCCTCTTATCTGGTTGTAAAACAAGCAGGCAAAATAGCAAATTATCACAACAACCTCCTTAAAGGAATGAAGGTTATTCTCGCCATCATGGGAGTTAAGCATGTTCAGGATTTAGAGAAAAAACAGCTTACATTTAAAAATCGCTCCGGTGAGATTTTTTTTGACATTGACAAATATTTCCATCATAAACTTCACATCTAAGCCGAGCATATGTACGGCGTAGAAATATGGGGAGATAATAACTTTATTATTGATGATGATTGTGTCAATGTTAATTATTTAAGCTCTCCCTCTCTTTTAAAGATTACTCAGGAGATACGAAACAGTGGCACAAGAGGACCGATTGTCTTACGCTTTGCTCATCTTATATCCAAGCAGATTAATTCACTCTATAGCAACTTCAACCGCGCAATTAAAGAGAACCGCTACAATGGGTCCTTTCACGCCGTTTTTCCACTCAAAGTCAACCAGTTTCCTAATGTCATCAACAATATTATCAAATATGGTAAGCAATATAATTACGGCTTTGAAGCCGGATCCAAAGCCGAACTTATTCTTGCAATGTTTAAAACACCTATTGGCTCACCCTTAACCGTCAACGGTTTTAAAGATACTGAAATGATTACGATGGGTTTTATGGCTGCTCAGATGGGTCATGATATCACTTTGATTATTGAAGGGATTAATGAACTTGAATCAATTATTGAAGTCCACTCTACATGTAATTTAAAAGCACCTTCTATCGGTATTCGATTACGTCTGCATAGTGGCGGGAGCGGTTCATGGGCAAAAAGCGGTGGGATGAACTCAAAATTTGGTTTAACGACAACAGAACTTATTGAAGCGATTCATCTGCTAAAAGAGAATAATCTCCTTGATAATTTCAAAATGATTCACTTTCATATCGGCTCCCAGATGGAGGAGATTTCACCCCTTAAAAAAGCACTTCGTGAAGCGGGTAATATCTATGCTGAACTTAAGATGATGGGAGCCAAGAAGCTTTCTAGTATTAATATTGGCGGCGGTCTGGCTGTTGAGTATTCGCAGACTAAAAAAGGGCGGAAAAACTACTCCTTAAATGAATTTGCTAATGATGTTGTTTTTTCATTACGTGAAATCATGAATGCTAAAGGGGTTGAACATCCAAATATTTACACGGAATCAGGCCGTTTTATAGTTGCGTCACATGCGGTATTGATTACGCCTGTACTTGAACTTTTCTCTCACGATTACCAAGAACGCTCACTCAAATTTAAAGATAGTAATCCGCCATTAATTGAAGAGTTGCGAGACTTAAATCGTCTTCTTAATTCCAAAAACTGTATTGAGTTTATGCATGATGCACTTGATCATCAAGAGTCATTATTAACGCTCTTTGATTTAGGTTATATTGATCTTCAAGATCGTTCAAATTCTGAAATATTGGTACATCTTATTATTAAAAAGTCACTCTATTTGATGGCTTCTAACCCTACCAATGAAAGCATTCGTCTTGAGGAGCGCTTTGTTGAACACTTCTTAATAAACGGCTCTATTTTCCAAAGCCTTCCTGATTACTGGGGACTCAACCAGAAATTTCCGGTAATGCCATTAAACAAACTCAATGTCAAACCGATTCGTGCAGCCAATCTTTGGGATATCACCTGTGACAGTGACGGTGAGATCACCTTTGACTCAACTGCACCACTGTACCTGCATGACATTGACCTAGACTCTGAAGAGTACTTTTTGGCATTTTTTAATGTTGGTGCCTATCAAGAGGCATTGGGAATGAATCACAACTTATTTGATAAACCGACAGAATGCAGTGTCATTGTAACTGAAGATGGATACAAACTTGAAAATTTGGATGAATCGCCAAATATTATCAATATTTTAGAAGATATAAAATATGATAAATGTAAAATACTGGCGACACTTAAAAATAATTTAGCAAAGAGTCACTTTATTCATGAAAAAGAAAAAAGTGCTACACTTGAGAAACTAGAACTCTATCTGCATCAAAACGGGTATTTACGTACAACAAACTAAGGAATGGTATGGGGCTATTTAGTGAAATAAAAGAAGATTTTAGCAACGTCTATAGGAATGATCCGGCAATTTATTCACGCACGGACTTTCTATTTAATTATCCGGGTGTATGGGCTATTGTTTGGTACCGTGTAGCACATCGCTTGTATCGTTTTAACTTTAAACGCATTGCTCGTATGTTAATGGGGCTCAATCAACTCCTTACCAATATTGACATTCATCCGGCGGCTCGCATAGGAAGACGTGTCTTTATAGATCACGGTTTTGGTGTCGTTATTGGGGAAACCACAATAATCGAAGAAGATGTTGTTATTTATCAAGGTGTTACATTAGGTGGCGTAAGTTTAGATCAGGGTAAGCGCCACCCTACTATTCAAAACGGTGCTGTCATTGGTGCTGGAGCTAAGGTACTTGGAAATATCACGATTGGTTCTTTTGCTAAAATTGGTGCCAACTCTGTTGTCGTTAGGGATGTACAAGAGTGCTCTACCGCCATCGGAATTCCTGCACATGTTATTGAAAAAGGACGTGATAAAGATCAATTTAGCCATAATAAACTTCCCGATATCAATAAAGAACTTTTTGAGTACCTCATGAAACGTGTTGCGGTTCTGGAACATGCCGTTATGAAAGAGAACAAAGAGATCATCGATGAAGATATTAAGCTAGAGCATATTTACGAATCTTTCCTTAAAGCGATGAAAAACTAATTGATTAAAAAACTTCTATTTTTTACAGTACTTCTTGCTATATCTATTTTAGCTTTTTTACCCAATTACAATGACTTGCCTGATGCAGTATCGTTTAGTGATGTACTCAACCATACTATCGCTTTTTTTGTTCTCATGCTACTTTTTAAATTTGCCTTTCCTGCACTAAAAAACTATTTACATGTAATTTTACTTACCCTGTACGCTATTGCTATAGAAATTGTTCAACATTTTCTACCAACTCGCTTTGGTGATCCTTTTGATATTCTCGCCGATGCAATTGGAATTTTATTGGCTTATGTTATAATTTCAAAAAAATAAATAAGAGGTTACAATGCTTACCAAACGCGTCAATACACTCTCAGAATCAATTACAATCGCCATCACGACCTTAGCACAAGAGCTCAAAGCAGAAGGAAAAGACATTTTAAGTTTTTCTGCCGGTGAACCTGACTTTAATACGCCTCAAGTTATTAAAGATGCCGGTATTAAAGCAATTGAAGAGGGATTTACAAAGTATACCGCTGTTGAGGGTATTGTAGAACTACGTCAAGCTATTGCAGACAAACTAAAACGTGATAATGGTCTTGAGTATGAACTGAACCAAATTATTGCCAATAACGGTGCGAAGCACTCTTTGTTTAATCTCTTTTGTGCAACAATCGATGAGGGTGATGAAGTAATCATTCCGGCACCATACTGGGTAACCTACCCTGAGTTGGTAAACTATTGTGGTGGCAGTGTTGTAGAAATTGAGACTCAGGATACAACGGGTTTTAAAATTACACCCAAACAACTCAAAGATGCCATGACACCACGCACAAAAATGCTTATCTTAACAACACCATCAAATCCATCGGGTGCTGTTTATACCAAAGAAGAGCTTCTGGCACTTGGTGAAGTACTCAAAGGTACAGAGATTATCGTAACGAGTGATGAGATGTATGAAAAACTGACGTATGAAGGTGAGTTCACTTCAGTAGCATCGGTTAGTGATGATATGTTTAAGCGTACCGTTACGATTAACGGCCTTAGTAAATCCGTAGCCATGACAGGCTGGCGTTTTGGATACATGGCAGCGGCAGATACTGAGCTCATTAAAGCGACTAAAAAACTACAAAGTCAAAGTACGTCAAATATCTGTACTATTACTCAAAAAGCTGCTATTGCCGGACTTGATGGTAGCGCAGATGCAGACATTGCAATGATGAAAAAAGCCTTTATTGAACGTCGTAATGAAGCAGCCAAACTTTTTAATGCCGTTGATGGTCTTTCAGTTCTAGTTCCTGATGGTGCTTTTTACCTCTTTGTAAATATAAAAGACGTTAGTAATGATTCAATGGAGTTCTCTAAAGGACTGCTCAGTGAAGCAAATATAGCTGTTGTTCCCGGTATAGCTTTTGGTTTAGAAGGATATTTCAGATTTAGTTTTGCAACCGATATTGAGAGCATTAGAGAAGGAATTTCTAGAATTGAGAACTTTATTAAAAGCAGAGCCTAAAGGCTCTACCCTACTTTTTTATTGCTTGCAGTGCAGCGATAACATCATCTAAATTTTTCAGTGGAATATGTACTTTCCACTCAGGATTTTCTTTATCTCCTGATAATGAGACACCAATACTTGCTACACTACCGCTATCAGCACCATAAGGTTCATCAATTTTAGCAATTGAGATAACTCCATTTTTTGTACCGTCTAAGTTTAATCTTTTTTGATTACTTACTGTACTGCTCATAATTTTTCCTTATTTATTTTTTAAAAGTCTACCTAATTTTCCTTGAAGTTTCAACCACTGTTTATGTTCCATGAATGGAAAACCTGCAAATGTTTTGCCACTCTCTTTAATACTTTTTGTCACACCGGTACGAGCTGCAAGTGTTGTAAACGGAGCAATTTGAAGGTGTCCGGCAATTGCGCTTTGCCCACCCATAACTACATTACGTCCTAGTATCGATGAACCTGAAAGCCCTGCTTGTGCAACAATAACACTGTGTTCACCAATAATACAGTTATGTGCCACTTGAATTAAGTTATCCAGTTTTGAGCCATGTTTAATAAGTGTCTCTCCAAAAACAGCACGATCAATACTACAATTGCTTCCAATTTCTACATCATTTTCAATAACAACATTACCATTTTGGTAAATTTTTACATGCTCACCCGAACTCGTGTGCGCAAATCCAAAACCATCAGATCCAATGACACTATTGGCATGAATAATACACTCACTACCGATCTTACAGTCCCTGTAGATGGTTACATTAGGATGAATTATCGTATTATTACCAACAATAACATTAGCACCAATGTAACATCCAGGCATAATGGTACACTCCATACCAATTTGAACGCCATTAGCAATAAAGACATTCTCGCCGATATAAGTAGTCTCGCCAATCTCTGGAGCACTACCATCACTCTCAAATGGTAACATTGCAAAATATTTTGATGCTTTAGCCATGTAAAGGTAAGGATTGGACTCTACTAAAAGGACTTCACAGTCCGTTGGAACAGCACTTAAAAACTCTTTAGTAACAATAATGGCATGTGCTTTTGTAGCTTTAAGAGCATCAAGGTGCTTCATATCAACAATAAAGCTTAATTCGCTGCCAGTAGCATTTTGCAGCGTATTAATTGCAGTAATTGGTATTGATTTTCCACCATATTCAATACCAATATTTTTAGCAAGTAAATCGAGTGCTATCATCGTTCTAAGGCTACCGATCCACTTCTTACAATCTCTTTAGGATGATATCGTTTAATTACATTTAAAAAGTTGGTAACACGTTTTGGTTCATCTGCAATCATTACAATGACTGTATCATCACCCACATTAACAATACCGCCGTTATATGAAGCAGCCAATGCACTAATATCACTTAAAGAATCACTCATTGGAAACTTCACAAGAGCCATCTCTTTTTCAACAAGATCAGCATGTTCATAAACTTTTAAAATCGGAATAAGTTTATGCAACTGCTTAATAATTTGTTCACTAACACGAACAGAGCCTGAGGTTACAATGGTCAGTCTTGAATACTTAGAGTCAGGAACAGGAGCAACGGTAAGCGACTCAATATTGTACCCTCGACCTGAAAAAAGGTCAGTGATACGCGAAAGAACACTTGCTTCATTTATAACAATTACTGAAATAACACGTCTTGCATCAGCCATTACTTCTCCTTACTCTCTAGCATCATATTAAATAGCGATCCACCTGATGGCACCATCGGCATAACATTTTCTAAACGTGCTACTGAAACGTTAATAATTGCAACAATATTTTTCTCTACAGCATCTTTAAGTGCGGCATCAAACTCTTCTTTAGTTGAAACATCATAACCAATACCGCCAAAGCTTTCAGCCAACATCTTAAAGTTAGGTTGCCCTGCTGAAAGGTCTGTTGATGAGTGACGTTTATCATAAAATAGTGTTTGCCACTGACGTACCATTCCAAGGTATTGATTGTTCAAGATAACATTAATAACAGGAATTTTATTTTCAACCGCTGTCATTAACTCTTGAATATTCATTAAAATAGAACCATCACCGGTGACATTGATGCTAACTCTGCCCATATCAGCACGCTTAACACCCATAGCTGCTGGAAAACCAAAGCCCATCGTTCCTAATCCACCCGAACTAATAAACTGACGAGGACGTGAGAACGGATAAAATTGAGCAGTCCACATTTGGTGCTGTCCAACATCAGTAGAGATATTAGCATCATCACCTAGAAGCTCACCAATTCGCTCAATAACCCACTGGGGTTTAATGATGCCTTCCTCCTCTTTATAGCCAAGAGGATGAAGTTTTTCAAAATTTGCTACCGTATCTAACCATGGTTCATAACGTGATCTGTCAACTTGCTTGGCAATAAGCTCCATCATAGAGATTACAACACCTTTAACATCCCCAACAATAGGATAGTGTGCATTAACCAACTTAGAGATACTTGCAGGATCAATATCTACATGTATAATGTTGGCATTCTTTGCAAACTCAGAAAGTTTTCCCGTAACACGGTCATCAAAACGTACACCAAGCCCAATGATTAAGTCTGTTTCACTTATTGCCATATTTGCAGCGTAGGATCCGTGCATACCAAGCATTGAAATGAGGAGTTCATCATCATAACGCAAAGTACCCCTTGCCATAAAGGTCTCAACAGCAGGAATTCCTGTCATCTTAGTAAAAGCACGAACCTCCTGTGAGGCATTAGAGTTAATGATACCTCCGCCAAGATAAAAGAGTGGACGTTTCGCATTTAAAATCGCTTCAACCGCTTTTTTTATCTGCCGTGCATTCCCTTTTGTTGTTGGCTTATAGGTCTCCAATTCGATCGGTACAGAGTAATCAAACTCAGCAATTTGAGCCGTAACATCTTTAGGAATATCTACATGCACCGGTCCCGGTCGACCCGAAGCTGCAATATAAAATGCCTCTTTTAAGACTCTTGAAAGATCACTAGCATCGGTTACAAGGTAGTTATGCTTCGTACAAGAGCGGCTAATACCAACGGCATCAATCTCTTGAAATGCATCCGTACCGATAAGACTCATTGGTACCTGACCGCTAATAACGACTAAAGGAATAGAATCCATGTAAGCATCTGCAAGTCCTGTGACAGCATTGGTAAAACCAGGGCCCGACGTAATCATCGCAACACCTACTTTTCCACTCGCTTTTGAATATCCTTCTGCTGCATGAACTGCTGCTTGTTCATGACGTGTTAAAATATGCTCAAAGCCATCTTGTTTATAAATCTCATCATAAACATTCATAATGGCACCACCTGGGTAACCAAAAACGGTATCAACACCTTCAGCTATCAATGCCTCTACAACCATCTGTGCTCCGCTGATCTGCATGGCACTCTCCTTAACATTTTACATGTAAATTAAAAATGCGGCTATTATATAAAAAAGTAGCTATATTTTACGTTAAACACTTCTTTTTAAACAGCATTAAAGTTTAACTTTATCTTACGCAGTGACATCAGCTATCCTTTTTAGCCACGCTTCTTTCCAAAATAAAAAACAGGCTCGGTCACAAACCTCGCCAAAGCTTCTTTCGCCACCACAATATGCATTTTCCAGCAACACGGTATTGCTAATCTTCTGTACTTTATTATTTGTTTCATTTAAAAAGGTATCAACTCTTTTAAAAACCACAACTTCTTGACCACAATACGGCCACATCTCTTTTGTAAATGCACAGCCTTGTAATTTTTCATCCTCATCTAACGTTTCTTTAATCTCCTCAGCAGATTTTACCTGTACGCGTTCACCTACTTGTAAGCTTAATATTGCAATTTCTTTAGACACAAGAGTAGAGGTTTTTTCTCGGTCTTTCTCTTCTTTGACAAATTTGCGTATGTTGCCATAGCTCTCTTTAGCTTTACGTATAAGATCTTTCAACTCTAACCAAATTATCTCAGTAACGTTTCGTGCTAATGGTTCTGTTTTTTGCTCATCAACTTGACAAACAATTTCTTCCTCTTTTTTCATAAAAGAGCCTCCTGAGCATAAATTCATAAATAATTATACAGTGTTTGTAATTATTTTTTGATTAACTCAAAAATAAACAGATTCCGGATTAAAAATTAATTTACATGTATTTTTAAATTGTAGCAATATTAACAACAATAGAGGAACTGCTCCAACGTACTACTGAGCCTTTTGGAAGTCCTTCAAGATCAAACGATGGTGTAAATTTTTGACTTAATTGCTCATAAAACATCTCTATCATAGCTTCAATACCAAAAATATTGACATAGTTTTTAATGCCCTGCTCTACAATATTACTTTGAGAAGACTCTTTTAAAAGCTTCTCTAATTGTTTTATGTAACACTGCTCAAATAGACTCGCAACTGCTTCTTTTTTAGCGTCAATATTAAGATACGTATCCAGAGATGTTTTCAAGCCTATAGCATCCCCTTTAGACGCAAATTTCAAGGCACTGTCTACGTGAGAGTTCCATGTACACTCAAGTGATTTACCTTCTTGAGTATCATATAAAAGAGGAAAACTAATCATGTATGAAAAAGCGCTTGAAAGGTTATTGTTTTCTATGGCATCGTAGAAGAGTCGGTGCGCTTTAATAGAGCCGATCATCTCTTGTGCTTCTTCATTAAACTCAGGAAAACCTACAAGAACTTCACATAGCTTTAGTGCCTTGTGGTACTCTCTGTTTTGATACTTTTCGTGTGCACTCATATACAATGTATCTGCATAGTTCGTAATGCTATCATACTCAGCAAACTCTGTTAAAAAAGGATGAACTTTAAGGAGTTCAAATATTTTTTTGAACTCTTTGATACCCACAAGTTTTTTAAAGTATAGATACATCTTCTGCTGTGCAAATAATTGTTGCATAAACTGTGTCTTATCTGATATACCTCGAAATGGAGCCAGTAATTGACGTGCTTGCTCTTCACCATCTTTTTGCAAAACAAGCTTTTGCGCCTCTATAAAAAGTTTTTTCCAACGAAGTTCAAGCTGTTGAAATATTTTTGACTCTTGAAATGCAGGGTATTGATGCACCATTGAATACGCCAATGGATATTTTTGATTATGGATATGCACTTTAAACTGCTCAAACTTTTCAAAGTTTGCCATAAACACTGTAATAAATGTTCGCTTTTTAGGTACATCCAAAAAAGGAGCAAAAATTGCTTTTGTACTTTTTTCATCACCTTTTTCCATAAACTTTTTAGCTTGCATGATCGTCTTATCCCAAATCTTTTCAACGGCTTCATAAGTCTCAGAATAAGCAATTATAGGGTTTTCTTCAATGGCTTCATAAAACGCTTTATATGCCCTGTTTGCTGCTAATTCCTTGTAATAGTGCTCATCGCCTAAAAGCGAATATATATTGACATTACCATCGACCGTACCAATGGCTAAGCGATACCCCTGTTTAATAAAGCCCAAGGATGTAATACTCTCAGGAATTTTCATGTAGCGCTGTTTTAACTGTTCATAAGAGCTAGTATCATACAGTGATACATAACCTAGTTTTGTACCAACAAAAAGAAATTTCTTATCAGCACTTAAGATCATGCTCGTAATATCATCACTCATCTTCTTTAGACGTGAAAGAATTTTTCCTTTTAGAATATCCCAAACAATCAATCCACCGTCTTTATCGGCAGAGAGCAGCCTCATATCTGATAAAAAAAGCATTTTAATGACAGCTGTACTATGAGCACGAAGTTTTAACGACGGCTTCATTGTAGCAATATTTAAAAGATTAATATTTTTATCGTAACTACCCGTAGCAACAAACTGTCCATTATCGTTAAATGCGATAGCAGTAACATAGTCTGAATGCGGTGGCATAGTAAAGGCAAGACGTGCTGTCTTTAGTGCCCATACAAAAGTTTTCCCATCCTCTCCGCCGGTAACTAAATAACGCTCATTAGGATCAACTGCAAGACTCTCTATCTCTCCTTGATGTCGTCCTATTTTGTAAAGCAGCTCTTTTTTATCAACCGAGAAGAGTGCTGCTTTTGCAGTTCCAGGAATAATTGAAGCAGTGAAAGTTCCATTTTTTACAATATCTACAAAACCGCCGACACTACGTTTTTGAACAATATTACTCTTAAATCCGCCAACAAGACTGTAGTCATCAGTATCATAAAGGCGCAACGTTGTGTCACTATCTATGACAGCCAAATGACCATTGTCTAAAGTTTTCAGCAGCAGCACTGCTCTTTTAATATTAAAGACTTTGACCGCTTCCATAAGGCTACATCATCTCCTTGTTAACATACTCTTCTTGATGCAGTAGTTCTCGAATCTGCTTTTGATGCTGCTTACCTTTAGTCTCTAAATGAATAGTGACATTGGCATCCCCATAATCAAGATCAGTTGAGGTACGCTCATAAGCGATATGAACAATATTGGCACCCAATTCTGTTAATAATTCAGTAAGACGCATAAGTGAACCCGGTTTGTCAACCAGTGTCACCATGAGTTTCATCTTTCGATGAGATTTTAAAAGACCTTTTTCAATGATGACAGAAAGGAGTGTCACATCAACATTTCCACCGCTAAGGACGATGGCTACTTTTTTCTTCTTTAGCTCAGGTAGTTTGTGATGCAAAAGGGCGGCAACACCGACAGCCCCAGCCCCTTCAACAACAAGCTTTTGATTTTCAAGTAAAAATAGTATGGCACTTGCTATCTCCTCATCATCAACGCTGATGACATCATCTACATGTTCAAGCATATACTCTAAAGTGACATTGGAGGTATCACGAACGGCAATACCATCGGCAATGGTTCGCACCGAAATGCTGTCAACTGCACGTTTAAGCTCAAATGAGTTTTTAAGTGCAGGCGCACCTGACGCACTAACGCCTATGACCTTAATATTAGGATTGAGTGCCTTAACGGCAATGGCAATCCCACTAATGAGACCGCCGCCGCCAACAGGAACAACAATAGCATCAAGTTCTTCACATGCTTCTAAAATATCTAAAGCAATTGTTCCTTGACCGGCAATAACCTCATCATCCTCAAATGGGTGAATAAAGGTTAAAGAGTGTTTCTCACCGTACGATTTAGCATAAGCATACGCTTCATCATAGTTACTTCCTGAAAGTATAACTTCAGCACCAAAATATTTTACACCATTAACCTTGGTTAGTGGCGTTGATTCCGGCATAATTATAACCGCATGTATATTAAAATATTGTGCAGAAAGAGCAACGCCTTGTGCATGATTACCGGCACTTGCAGCAATAACTCCATGACTTCGTTCTTTTTGGCTTAATGACGAGATTTTATTAAATGCTCCACGAATTTTAAAAGCTCCCGTCACTTGCAGGTTCTCTTTTTTCAAATAAACTTCACTGCTGCTTAGTTTACTTAACATCGGTGCATACGAAATCGGCGTCTTAACTACAACATCTTTTATACGCTGTGATGCCTTTTTAATATTATTTAATGTAACCAATTCTTTTCCTAAAAAAGTACGCGGTGTTCTACCATGGAACAGTGGTTTTGAACTACTCTCATACCGGCATCTTCAGCTTTTTTAGCTGCAGCATTATTGACAATACCAATTTGTGCCCAAAACACTTTAACATCGGCGCGTGCGATACAAGCATCAGCAATTTCATTTAAAGCGTTAGGTTTTCTAAAAATATTTACCATATCAACCTCAAACGGAATCTGGGTAAGAGATCGATAGACCTTTTCACCTAAAATAGTCTCCTCTTTTGGATAAATAGGAACAATCTTATAGCCAACATTTTGTAAATATGCTGCCACTTTATGGCTATCTTTACTCTTATTAGGCGAGAGACCAAGTACTGCAATCGTTTTTACTGAATTAAAAATTGCTTTTATCTCATCGCCATTACTATTTATAGTCGGGAATTCACACTCCATTTTTTGTCCTTAAAAATACATGTAAAAAATTGTTTCGATTATAGTCAAAATTCATGGTGTTGTAGATAAAAGCATCTTTAATCAATAAATATTTGTGATATTATATAGTATTGTAATACAAAAACAAGGAAGCGTTGCCATGCCCAACAATAAAAAACCTAAGTTCTATCAAATACCCATTGACTCTATACCAATAAATATTGCTATATATCAAAAAGTGGATGACGATTTTATTTTTGTTGATTTTAATAAGGCGGCTCAAAAAATAGAAAATAGTAATAAAAAAGATCTTATTGGAAAACAAATCACTGAAGTTTTTCCCGATGTTAAAAAACTTGGTCTCTTTAAAGTATTCCATCGTGTTCATGAAAGTGGCAAACAAGAGAATTTTGAAATTATGCTCTATGAAGATGAGCATATTAGCAGTTGGCGCAAAAATGACATCGTCAAGCTTCCTAACGGTAATATCATGGCAATCTATGAAGACATAACCAAAGAGAAGCAACTTGAAGAGAAGATACATCAAGTCAACGACTTTATTGATAACAGTCAAACCATTGTCTTTTTTTGGAAGGCTCAAAAGAATTGGCCTATAGAATATGTCTCAAATAATATTAGTATTTTTGGGTACACTAAAGAGGCGTTACAAAACGGTAACGTTAAGTATGCCGACATTATTCATCCTGATGATTATGAACGAATATGTCGAGAAATTGAAGAGCATACTAAAAACCATAACGAACAATTTACACAAACGTACCGTATTTTAACTGCTGATAGAGCCGTGCGTTGGGTTGAAGATCGTACCAATATTAAACGCGATACAAAAGGAAAACCTACCCACTATCTTGGTAGTATCGTCGATATTACAAAAGCAAAAAATATAGAGTTGAAACTTAAACAGAGTGAAGAAAAATTTCGCACTATTTCCGAAAATTCTCTCATTGGAATCTTTATCTATACAGATCATATTATCTATGTCAATCAAGCACTGGTAGATATGTCTGGTTTTAGTGCCCAAGAGCTCTGCAAAATGCAAATATGGGATTTAGTGGTAGAGCCCATGCAAGAAAAGGTTAAGCAGATGGTAATGCGCCGTCTTAAGGGTGAAAAGTTTCCACATCAGTACAGTGACTTACAATTTGTTGGCAAACACAATGTCATTAAGGATGTCCGTGTCACCACTGAAACTATAAAATATAATGGAGGATATGCCGGTTTAGGTACGCTGACCGATGTGACAGATCTTAAAGAGACTAAAGCACAATTAAAATTACTGGCACAGGCAATGGAGCAGACAGATGAACTCGTCAGAATCACCGACAAAGATGGTGTAATCACCTATGTCAATGACGCATTTGTCGCACATTCAGGATATAAACATATAGAACTTCTTGGGCATCAATCAAATATTTTAAAATCGGGACAGCATGACAACACATTCTATAAAAATTTGTGGGAGGCAATTCTAGCTGGAAAGAGCTATAGCAACGTCTTAGCCAATAAAAAGAAAGATAAACAGATCTATTATGAAGAGCTGACAATCACTCCTATGTTTGATAGCAATCACATCATTCAAAATTTTGTGGCCACCGGAAAAGATATTACGCAGCGCATCAAAATGGAAAAAAGGCTGGAACAATGCGCTACAACTGATGAGTTAACAAAAATATCTAACCGCTATAAAGGTAATGAACTACTCGATATGGAGATAGATCGTGTACATCGATATGAAAGCAGTTTTGCAGTTTTAATGCTTGATATTGATTACTTTAAAAAGATCAACGACACCTATGGACATGATAAAGGCGATGAAGTACTACAGCAGTTGAGTAAAGTTATCTCATTACATATCCGAAAAAGTGATGCTTTCATACGATGGGGCGGTGAAGAATTTCTTATTCTTACTGTGCATATGAATAAAAGTCAGGCAATAAACTTTGCCAAAAAGCTTAAAATTGCCGTAAGTTCTTACACATTTGATGTGGAGATGAATATTACCGTTAGTATTGGAGTAAGCCTCTGTAAAGCTAAAGAGACAAAAAAAAGCTTGCTCAAACGCGTAGACAAAGCACTTTATAAAGCAAAAGATGCCGGGCGAAACAAAGTTGTTTTCTTATAGCAACTTCTCCTGACCTATTCGGTAAAGCGCAAAATCATACTTAATCGGGTCAGCAGGATCAAACTCTTTTAATTTATAAGTAATTTCAATAGCACTTTGTAAATCATAGTTTTTACGTCTCAAAAGGCCTAACTTTTGTGAAACATGAAAAGTGTGGGTATCTAGCGGTAAAATTAGATCAGCCTTGTCAACGCCTTTCCATAGACCTAAATCAATATTGTCATCACGAACCATCCAGCGCAGGTACATCATCCACCGCTTCATGGGCGAATTACCTTTAAATTTCATTACGGGTGAACCAATGAGAAACTGATAACCTCGTGAACGGTAAGCATTAAGACTGTAGAGTTTTAAAATTATCTGATTAATACCATCAATCACACTCCCCTCTTTTTTATAGCCTTTTAAAAATAGTGTCTCTAGTGCCTCTTCATTTTTAAGTCGTCGCAGTGTTTTAAAAAACTCTATCACATCCTGAGAGTTTTGAAATCGATAGTAGTTGTTTTTACATGTAGCTTCAATTCTTATTTCGCTTCCCTCAAGGATGGAAAAATCTATGGAGTCTAAAAAAGAGACAATAGCATCTGCTCTGCCATAAGCAAATAGCCCACAAGCAAGTGCACCAAAGGGTTCATTCAGTCGTGTTGCTACTAAAATGGGGTCAGGTTTATCGTAGGAGACTTCATTCTTCTGGTTTCTAAAGTGTACCTCGGCATCAAGGCGCTGTTTTAATGAGAGCATTATATGTGTAGCTTATAGAGTTTTTTACGTTCTGATGAACCGGCAATATTGAGCTGTTTTCGGTATTTTGCAATCGTACGTCGTACCATTTTGACTCTGAATTTTTCAGTTATCATCTCAAGCAGTTTCATATCACTCAGCGGTTTTTCATGCGGTTCTTCTTTAATTAATCCATTTAAGTAGTCCTTAATGGCGGCATTAGAGACATCTTCGTCAATGGCAGTAGTAAAAAATTCTTTCATAGTAAAAATACCGCGCTCACAAGCAATATACTTATTGGCAATGGCGCGAGAGATGGTTGATTGGTTATGACCAAACTCATCAGCTAAGGTCTTGAGCGTCAATGGCTTCTTATCACCACCGACAAAAAAGTCATACTGGTACTCCACAATCATAAGACCGACTTTGTAAAGTGTAGAGCGCCGCATATCAAGCGCATCCACCAGACTTTTTGCCTCTTTAATTTTTTGAGAGATAAACTCATGCTCCACTGCATACTCACTGTCAATATGAATGGTCGGATAATAGGCATCATTGAGCTTTACTTCAATGTTTTCATCATCATCGAAAAAAATCATCAGATCAGGTATGACTTGAGGTGAATCTTCAAGATAGTCAATAGCAGGTGGATTTTTGAAGCTTTGAATAATATGCAGTGCCTCAGAAAATTTAGGATCAGCACAAAACGTATGAATATCTTCAAGCATATCAATCATCCGTGATGCAAGCGTGTATGCCCCATCACTAATATCACTTGAGTCTAATTGAAAATGGAAGGATTCTTTTAAATTACATGCACCGATTCCAACAGGTTCTATATGCTTAAAACGTTGTCGAACTTTCTCAAAGGCACCAACATCAATAGCCCTCTTTTTACAAAACTTCTCGGTATCACCCTCATAGTAACCATTCTCATCAAGGTTTTCGACAACAAATAGAGCAATAGACTCTGAAAGCGGTGTCGGAAACAGCGGTGCGCCAAGTTGTTCATCAAGAACATCGTAGAGTGATTTATACGCTATAGTAAGTGCTTCGATCTTCTCACTGCTAGAGTTACTCACATGACCGCTGAGTATTTTTTTGGGAATCTTTTTTTCAAACTCCTCTTCAAAGCCTGACTCGACTTCAATGAGAGGATTGGCTTCAACAAAAGGAGCAATAGCTTCATTAAGATTACTTAGACTTGAGTGTAAAATTGGCAGCCAATTACGCAGAGTATTGGAGAGTTTATTTTTTGCTTCTACACTCTGTCTAACTTTTAACATGGCTACAACTTAAACGATTCGCCCAGATAGTATTTACGAACATCATCGTTTACACCAATCTCTTCACTCGTACCTGATGCAAGCAATTTACCACTTTTAATAACATAAGCTCTGTCACAAACCGCAAGCGTTTCACGAACGTTATGGTCAGTAATGAGTACACCGATACCGTAAGAAACCAGCTGAGAGATGACATCTTGAATATCACTTACCGCCAAGGGGTCGACGCCGGCAAACGGCTCATCTAAAAGTAAGAATTGCGGAGAATTCACCAAAGCTCGTGCAATTTCAGCACGACGGCGTTCACCGCCGCTTAAACTGATTCCATTACGATTACGAATCGGCTCAATATTAAACATCTCCAAAAGCTCATCAATTCGATGTTCACGTTCTTTCTTATTTTTAATGGAAACCTGAGCTGCAACCATCAAATTCTCTTCAACAGTGAGGTCTTTAAAAATAGATGCTTCTTGCGGCAGATACCCAATCCCTTTTTGAGCACGACGATGCAATGGCAGCTTAGAGATATTTTCATCATCAATATAGACGTCACCCTCAGTGGCATCAATGAGTCCACAAATCATATAAAATGTTGTTGTTTTACCCGCACCGTTTGGTCCAAGCAGACCTACAACTTCTCCACTTTTAACCTCAAGTGAAATACCGTTAACAATATGCAAATCTTTGATATGCTTGACCAAATTTTTTGCTTGAAGTTTATGCATCTATAATCCTGTATTTTCTCTTAGAGTTATCTTTTTCAATCTCTATTGTAACCACATCCATATGAGCCGCTTTTAAAATAGTGCAGAGCCTATCATCACCCCACTCTACAAAGTGGTATCCGTCACGTTCAAGCTCTTCTAAAAGCCCGAGTGCAATAAAGTGGTCTAGTCCCTGATTGTAGATGTCATAATGAAAAATCTTCTCACCATAGCACTGCTCAATTGAAAATGTTGGTGATGTCACAACATCTTCTAAATCCAAATAGGCAGCGACACGTTGTACAAATGTTGTTTTTCCTACTGCAAGATCACCTTTAAGAATGACAACACCACCATCTTTTAAGATATCAAACAGTGTTTCAATAACAATATTGATCTCATTTAATTTACATGTAAAAGAGAATTTGGGCGTAAAATTTTTCACAGCTTGCTTGATACCGTGATAATCTGTTTGAGCTTACCTATTGCCTTGCCATTTTTGATTGCCTCGTGAGCCATGGCTAAACCATCTTGAATATCACGCGCCATACCCTCAGCCACAAGAGCTGCAGCAGCATTAATCACTACAATATCACGTTGAGCATCGGTTGCTTTATTATTTAAGACATTATGTAAAATCTGTACATTTTGCGCCGCATCTCCACCTAAAATAGCCTCAAACGGTACTTTTTTAATACCGTACATTTCAGGGTCAATCTCAAATTCTTTAATAATCCCGTCTTTTAGCGAGGCTGCATAGGTAATGCCGCTAATACTGATCTCATCCATACCCTCAGCAGCACTCACTACAATTGCCGAACTCGCTCCATTAATTTTTAGAGCCTCAGCAATTTTAGGTACAAAGGCTCTGTCAAATACTCCAAGTAAAAACTTCTCAACACCCGCAGGATTGGTTAAGGGTCCAAGAACATTAAAGACCGTCTTTTCATCAATAGATTTGCGAATCGGCATAATAAACTTCATAGCCGGATGATGATTTTGTGCAAACATAAAACAAAAACCGCACTCCTCTAACATTGTAGCTGTCTGCTCAAGACTAAGATCAAGTCGAACATCTAAGGCTTCAAGCACATCAGCACTGCCCGATTTTGAGGTAATGGAGCGGTTACCATGTTTTGCGACATAGGCACCACAACTAGCTACCAAAATTGAGGTGGTAGTTGAGATATTAAAGCTTCCACTTTTATCGCCTCCCGTACCGACAATGTCAATTAACTTTGGCGTTAAACTCGGATCTACATGTAATTTAATAGCGTGATCACGCATTACCGAAGCTGCAGCAGCAATCGATTCAACCGAAGTACTCTCATCAAGTCGCATAGAAATCAAGAATTCTCGCATCTCTTCATCATTCATTCTATGCTCAAAGAGTTCGTTAAATTTTTCTCTTGCCTCGTTGTAGGTCATGAAAGTTCCTTTACATACTCATTTTGTTTGCTTTTAGGTGTTGATTTTGTTGTAGGAATCTGAAGTATCTCATAAGATTTTTCACCTTTTAAATAGAGGATTTTGATGACATCGCCAATTTCGACATTTTTACTTGCTTTAACCACTTTGTCGTTAATTAAAACGACTTGTGAAGCAATCATATCTTGTGAAACGGCACGACGCTTAGTAATATTAACGGCATTTAAAAATTTATCTATTCTCATGGCATTATTCTATGTAAATAATGCTTATAGAAATGTAATGGCGCAAAAATTGTTCCAAATTTCTGCTACGAAAGATACCGTAATAAAAGAGTATAAAATTTATCCATCTCAAAAGGTTTAGGAAGATACTCTTCCATTCCGACCTTTAAAATCTTTTCCATCTCCTCACTCATCACATTTGCCGAGAGTGCTACAATTGGAGTCTCTTCATATTTAGGCATTTTTTTAATCTGCTTCGTTGCCGTATAACCATCCATAACCGGCATACTTAAATCCATAAAAATCAGAACAATATCATTATGTTTTTTTAATTTTTCAACTGCTTCAAGTCCATTATTGGCAATAACAACCTCAATTGGTGTTTTCTTTAGCAGTCCCAAAATCACTTTTTGATTGATTTCATTATCTTCTGCAAGTAAAATTTTTGATGCAGAGAGCTGTGAGAGTTGCTCTTTTACTGTAATTCGTTCTTTAGGTTTGGATAAAATATTTTTCTGTTCACTAAAAATCTCAACAACCATATCCACAATACGTTGCTGTGTAAATGGTTTAATAATTCTATAGTCAAATCTAAAAGCAATTTTACTGTTTTTCATTTTATTGTAGAGTGTCTCAACCAAAATAATTTTAACGGGGTGCGCAGCTTTAATAGCATCTAAACTGCTAATAGCACTCTCATTGAAATAGAGTTCATCTAAAAATAATATATCAAAACCTGTATCTTTTTTAATAACATCGCTAAGAGATGGCAGTGCCGCAATATTATAGTGAAAATACTCTAGTTTATGTGATAAAAACTCGATACTTTGTTCATTTGTATCAACAATAAATACACGTTTGAACATCATTGACTTTGAAGGAAGTCTGTATATTCGTTGCTCTTTTGGATTAAGCATCTGTAGTTTAATCGTAAAGACAAAACATGCCCCATCACTTTTTTTTGCTTTTTGACAGCTAATCTCACCACCCATCAGTTCAACCAGCTCTTTAGAAATTGCAAGACCCAGACCCGTTCCACCGTAAACACGTGATGTCGAACTTTCAGATTGTGAAAAGAGTTCAAAAGCATTATTTATCTGATCTTGAGTTAAACCAATACCGCTATCTTCAACTTCAAACTCTAATGTTATAAACTCTTGGGCACGCTCTAACTCTCTAATTTTGAGATAGACACCGCCTTTAAGTGTAAATTTTATGGCATTAGAAATCAAGTTCAGTAAGATTTGAGAAATACGCAGAGGATCACCAATATACTTTTTAGGAAGACAATTTTCAACTTGATAGAGAAAATCAAGTCCTTTTTTATTAGCCTCAATACCAATGTTGTCTGAAAGACTCTCTAGTACATCATTAAGATCAAACTCTATATGTTCAACCCCTATCTTTTTAGCCTCCAACTTTGAGAGATCTAATAGATCATTTACCAACTGAAGCATTCTATCAGATGATTTCGAAATTTTATCTATGGAGTTGGCATACGTTTCACCAATATCACTCTCTTTTAAAAGGTGTGTCAGTCCGATAATACCGTGGATCGGTGTACGTAATTCATGAATATATTTTGCAAACAATTCATCTTTTTGTTGTAATAAATCCTGAAGTGTGTTATTCTTATTTTTTAGCTTGAATGAACGTTTTTGTGACCCTATGAGCATATATGAGAGTACAATTAGAGCTAAAACGTGTAAGGCAAGCATCCAATATAGCATATCTGTTGTTACATTTTGAACCAAAGAGAGGACTGAAGGTTCACTCATATCTATCTCTTCTTCTAATAATAAAGGTTTAGGTTCAGGTACTGGCAGCTCAACTACTTCAGCACTGGAAACTACTGTAGAAGGATTCTCTTGTAGTACTGCTATGGATCGTATTATTTCTGGTTCTACAACCTCTTTGGGTATCGTAACTTGAGTGACTTTCTCTTGTACCTCAGGCACAATAACGTTCTGCTTAGGTATAAAAAGGTCTGTTTCACTTACAAAACGATTAACAAAAGCATCTTTTCTGATTTTTTTGACATCATGCAAAACCCTATTTAATACTTCCTTTTTAGCAAACGGCTCTACGGAGATAATAAAATACTTCCCTGATGCTCGGCTAATGAGATTAAAATGGTGTTCTTGTTGAAGCATGGAGATGCTGTCATTACTATAAAGCTGTTGCTCAATTTTTTTAAGGGTACGGTCAGCGTCACGTTGTGAGGGAAATGAAGCAACAATAATTTTTTTATAGGAATAAGAAGCTTGCAGTGCAACTGTTATTAATATTAAAAGTGTAACAAAACGTACTATTATCATTTAGCAACCTCTAAATTTGAAATAGAAAATATTTTTTTTTCATTTAAATAAATTTTTCTCATCATTAGATTATAGCTATATATACGAAATGACCTGCTTAAAATTATGAAATTTTAATAACTTATAGTATATTACGAAGCAAAACCACTTTTAAAAGATCCTTTTTTGACGACAATCTCTTTTTGTTTCTCTTTGCGACGGGTATCTTTTTCAACAAAAATTTTCTTGCGTGTTTTTGGGTCAAGTTCGGTGTAGTACATCACTGCTGAATAGGTGCTTGGCGTGGGTGTAAAAACCTGAGCTTGTTCGGGATTCATTTTTAACTCATCTCTAGTGAATTGCTTAAGAGAGTGCATGTCTTTCTCCTCGCATCCAGGGTGTGCGGCAATTAAATAGTAGGTCAAAAACTGCTTTTTTCCCTCTTCGCGGTTAAGGCGGTCGTACATCTTTTTAAAATCAACAAGGGTCTGTTTTCCCGGTTTTCCCATCAACTCTAAAACACGTTGTTCAGTGTGTTCGGGGGCTACTTTCATCTGTCCTGAAATGTGGTATTTTACCATCTCTTTGAGGTAAGAATACCCATGTTGTTTATCGGCCGTAATGAAGTCGTAACGTACTCCAGAAGCAACAAAAGCTTTACGAACTCCCGGAACCTCACGGATTTTACGAAGCAGATTGATGTTACGGCTATGATCCACATGCATAACCTTACACAGACGTTCAGCATCAACACATCGTATATGGTCACATGTTCCTTTTTTGAGCTTTTTGTCACACTCATAACCATACATATTTGCAGTTGGTCCGCCAACATCAGAGATGATGCCTTTAAAGTCTTTATATTGAGTAAAATCTTTTGCCTCTTGTAAAATAGACTTTTCAGAGCGTGTTCGAATCGTGCGTCCCTGATGCACACCAATAGCACAGAAGTTACACTCACCCCAGCACCCATGATGTGTCATAATGGAAAACTTGATGGTTTCCAGACATTTGACTTTTCCATCTCTTGCGTAGTAAGGGTGCAGTTCTCTGGTAAAAGGAAGATTGGAGTTTGCATCCATCTCATCTTCATTCAGGTAATCACAGGGAGGATTTTGAATGAGAAAACGGGTATCGACCGGTTGGCATAATCCATTGGCAGAGATGGGGTCATTATTGTCATAGAAGTCATCAAAGAGGTCGATGTATCTCTCTTTGTTCTCCACACACTCTGCATGTGAAGGGAGTTGTATATACTCATATTTAGGCTCTTT